>JAZQBQ010000001.1:0-13521 GCA_045545755.1 Congzhengia sp.
TCATTAGATACCTCGCCGTATTTATATATTTTAATCATTTTTTATCACCTGTTCTGAAAGTTTTTTGCGGATGTCTGTGATTTTCTCAGCTTTAAACTTATAGCTTGATTTGTTGGCAATAAGTCTTGCTGAAATGGGCACAATTGTTTCAAAGACCTTTAGGTTATTTTCCTTTAATGTTGTGCCTGTTTCCACAATATCAACTATAACGTCAGACAGTCCTAAAATCGGGGCAATCTCGATAGAACCGTTTAACTTTACTACGTCAATGTCACGGCTCTTGTCTGCGTAGAATTTTTTTGTAATATTTACAAACTTTGTCGCAACACGCAGGGTTTTATCTGTATTGTCACGAAAGTCCTCTTTTGCAGCTACTGCCATTCGGCATTTGCCCAAATCTAAATCCAAAAGCTCGTAAATATCAGGCTCGTATTCTAAGAGTATATCCTTGCCTGCAACACCGATGTCTGCAGCTCCTCGTTCTACATAGATCGCAACATCAGAGGGCTTTACCCAAAAATAGCGAACACTCTTTTCGGGGTTTTCAAATATAAGCTTTCTGTTATTTTCACGGATTGAGGGGCAGTCGTATCCAGCTCGCTCAAACATATCATAAACCTTTTCCCCAAGTCTTCCCTTGGGGAGGGCAATATTTATAAAGTTATCCATAGTCGCACCTCTATTCAAATCTTAAGAGTGTTTTGTATTTAAGTCCTTCGGGAATGTCGGTTTGCGCCAAAACCCTGTTGCCCTGTGAGGTAAGTGTATCTACTGTTTTTAAAACCTCTGACAGGCGGTCGCACTCGTTGTACAGAAGTAAAATATCTGTGTCATATTCCTTTGTTTCTTCCATATATCGCTCTAAGAAGTCAAGGTAAACGGCAAAGCCGATAGCACCGCTTTTTTTGCCCATTTTACTCATCAAAAGGTCGTATCTGCCGCCAGCGAGTATTCCTGTGGGGATACCCTCAATATAGCCCTTAAACACGATGCCGCTATAGTAGTTCATATCGTTGATGATAGAAAAGTCAAAGTGGATTTTGTCCTTATCCTGTGAATTTTTTAAAATGTCAGCAACGGCATAAATCTCTGATAGCGCTTCTGCTGAACTTTCGGGGAAGGGGATAGCTGAGAGCTTTTCTTTGATTTCGTCTACAGCACCGCACACATTTACGAGAGCTACGATGATTGTACTGTCAATGCCCTCAGTATCGCAAAGCGCTACTAAATCGTGGGTGTTCTTTTCGCTGATGTACTGCAAAAGCTGGGATTTAGTTTCGTCGTTTATTCCCTCTAAAACTGAAGAAATCAGTCCCATATGGGAAATGTCAAGTACAAATTTATCGGAAATTGCAGCAAGACTCTTAGCGGCGAGTGTAACAACCTCGCAGATATTGTATGTACCTAAGTTGCCGATGCACTCAAGTCCTGTTTGCATAATTTCTTTAAAAGAATGGGTGTTTTTTGAAACTCTGTAGACATTTTCGTTGTAATAGAGCTTTTGCACACCATTGGTGTCTGTGGAGTTTTTAATAATAGACAAGGTAACGTCAGGCTTCAGGGCCATAAGTTTACCATTTGTATCATTAAACGTAATAACGCTGTCGGAAACCAAGAAATCCTTGTTTCTTACATACAAATCATATTCTTCAAACTTGCCCATTTTAAACTGAGCATAGCCGTATTTTGAGTATAATTCTCTGAGGGCAAAAATTACCTTTTCTTCTGTTCTCATATATTCTGATTTAAGTTCCATATTTGCTTGCTCCTTTAATCAAAATCGCCGAAAATTGGCATAGTTATCTATAGCACTTTATTACTTTAGCACTTTATCGTGATAAAGTCAAGGTTTTTTTCAATAATTTTTGGTGTATTTTTCGTTTTCTCTAAAAATCAGTAAAAAGATATGCAAAAAACATATCTTTTTACACAGCGTGGAGAGAAACCTCGACACGCTGTGTAGACCTCGACAAAAGGTAGGTATATTCGGCGAATACAAATTCGTAGGCGTACGTGGGTACGGTAGAGTTTGTGTTCGTCGAAAGCAAGCAACAGAGCGGTTTTCTTCAGTGGGAAACCGCTCTGTTATTTTGGGGCTTATATCTTTTGGTTTTTTATAAAATTAAACATTTATACTTATGCTTGCGTTAGACCTGCCTTTTTCGACAGTCTAAGTAAAAAGATATGCAAAAAACATATCTTTTCACTTCGTTACTTAGTTATTTTCTGTATTTTTTTACCGTAGCGGGATTTCCTGCCACGATTGCATAGTCAGGCACGTCCTTTGTTACTACAGAGCCTGCACCTATTATTACGCCTGTGCCTATCTTTACCCCGGGAAGAATAATAACTCTCCCGCCTATCCACACATCATCCCCGATGTATACAGGTTTTTCCTCTTGAAAGCCTTGCTTATACATAGGAATGTCTGTGCGTGAAAATTCGTGGTTTCGTGTGTAAATTATGCAATCAGGTCCCATCATTACGTTATTGCCGATGTATGTATTTCCCTGAATGGAGGCACGGATACCGATGCCTGAATTGTCGCCTAAGGTAATTCTTGAAGAAAAGCGTGCACTCTTTTCTACATTAACGTTTTTTCCGCATTTTGTAAGGATAAGCTTTGCACACAATTTACGGAAGGTGTTTTGTCCTAATTTGATTTTGCTGAAGGAAGCAGGTAGTCGTGATGCAAAGAAATACAAAAAGCGTCCTATAAATACTGAAATAATATTCTTTCTCTTTAACATATATATCACCCTTGTTGTTTTTTTAGGGAATGTGCGTATACATAAATATTCTATCACATGCTGTGAGTTATGTCAATAAATATAGGTAGAGATTTTCATTGCACACAATTGCACATTTTTGTGTGGTACATTAAATGCGAACCGGTTCTAATCCCAAAAAGAAAGGCGGAGGTTATGGTCAGAAAAAAAGTAAAAAAGCTTTCTGAGTGTCTTTCGGATATTTTAGGCCTGAAGGTAACGGCAGATGACCTTGAGTTTTTAGAGGGTTTAGGCATCAAAAAAAGCAAGGCAAACAACAAAATGCTTGTTGCTGCCCGTCTTTTTGAAAAGGCAGCAAAAGGGGATATTCCCGCAATCAAGGAAATCAGGAGCGTGTTATCGGAAAACGAAATTGACTCAGGTGCGCTGGCAGAAATAATTGAGGCGGTGCGAAATGTCGGATAAGCAAGTAGCGTTTTCTCCCAAACAGGAGCAGGTTATTTCACTACTCAAGCATGGCGGTCTTAAAAGAATTAATCTTTTAGAGGGCTCTGTGCGTTCGGGAAAAACCTGGATAAGTCTGGTGCTCTGGGCAATGTGGGTAGCAACGCAACCGAAGGATGCCTGTTTTTTAATGGCAGCAAAGACGTTGACTGCTCTTGAGCGAAATAACTTAAATCTTTTGTCTTCATTGGTTGGGGCTGATAACTTTACCTTTTCCATTGCGTCAAAAAAGGCGCAACTTTTCGGCAGAAACATCTACTTAGAGGGCGCAAGCGACATAAGAGCGGAAAACAAAATCCGAGGTCTTACACTAAAGGGAGCATACATTGACGAGCTTACGCTTATTGATGAGGATTTTTTTGTAATGCTTTTATCAAGGCTGTCTGAGCCTGATGCTAAGCTTTTTGCAACCACCAATCCCGATTCGCCCAATCACTGGCTGATGAACAACTACATAAACAGGGCAGAAGCAGGGGAGCTTGATTTTTTGCGAATTAAGTTTTCTATTGATGACAATCCCTATCTTTCCAAAGAATATGTAAAAAGTCTTAAAAATGAGTACACAGGCGTGTTTTATCAGCGCTTTATCAAGGGCGAATGGGTGGCAGCAGAGGGTGTTGTATATCCTGAATATGCGGATAATCCAAAAAAGTTTTGCCTAAAAACTCCACCTGAGGACATAAGCTTTGCCACAATCGGCGTTGACTTTGGCGGTAATAAGTCTGCTCACGCTTTTGTTTGTCTTGGTTTTACCAAGGGCTTTAAAAAGTGTGTTGTGTTAGACGAATTTTACTTAAAAGAGCAGATAAGCCCAGAAAGACTCGAGCGGGAATTTGTTGCCTTTTGCAAACGGCAGAAGGAGCGTTACCGTGTTTTTGAGGCGTACTGTGACAACGCAGAAAGCACGCTGATACGGGGACTTTGTAACGCCGTTGCCTGCGAAAAGATAGCGATAGATGTAAAAAAGGCGAAGAAAACAAAAATTATAGACAGGATACGCTTTGTGAATGGGATTATTGCATCAGGCAGGTTCGGGGTAATGGACACGTGCAAAAACGTGAGTGATGCCCTGTGTCAGGCGGTGTGGGACAGCTCTCAGCTTGACGATGTAAGGCTTGATGACGGCAATCGCAATGTGGACTCGTTAGACGCATTGGAATATGCAGCTGAAGCCTATATGAAGGAAATGATGAGCGTATCTTAAAAAAGGAGAAAAGAAATGATAAAAAAAGTATTGAAGGATTTAGGCTATACGCCTGCACCTGACGGAATGATGATGCCTGTGGAATTGTGGAAATCCTGGTACGAGGGCAAGGTAAAATCTTTTCACGAATACCGTCAGTACAACGGCAAAAGAGTATTGAGGCGTACGAGAAAATCCCTGTCTATGGCAAAGAGAGTGTGCGAGGATTGGGCAGATATGATTTTTAATGAAAAGTTGGAAATCACATTGCATGATGAGCGCTTGCAGTCTGTTGTAGATGGCGTTTTGAGTCAAAACAATTTCAAGGTTTGTGCAAACAGGCTAGTAGAACTTTCCTTTGCTTTAGGAACAGGGGCGTTTGTGGAGCACAAGACAAAAGACGGTGTGTTAATTGACTATGTGAAGGCGGATATGATTTATCCTCTGTCCTTTGCAAACGGAAAAATCACAGAATGTGCCTTTGCAAGCAGAATGCTCATATACGGAGAAATGCACACCTACTTAAATATTCACGTTAAGGAGCAGGGCAAGTACGTTGTTATAAACAAACTGATTTGCGAGCGTACAAAAAAGGAAGCGCCGTTGCCTAACGGAGTTTGTGAAAGGTTTTACACCAATTCTGATGTTGCCTTGTTTCAGATTTTTACCCCCAATGTGGCAAATAACATCTGTACCGACAGTCCTATGGGCATTTCAGTATTTGCCAATGCAATTGATGTGTTAGAGGGCATTGACTTGGTGTACGACAGCTATCAGAACGAGTATCGCCTTGGCAAAAAGCGAATTATCGTGCCCTTGACTATGGCAAAAATCGAAATGGAGCAGCAGGGAGAAATTCTTCCTGTATTTGATGACAACGACACGGAATTTTATGCTATGAGCGGTGCAGATCCCGACTCCTTTAACATCAGCGAAATCAATATGGATATCCGTGCTGATGCTCACGAAACAGGGTTACAGAGAAGTATTGACTTACTGTCGGATTTGTGTGGCTTTGGCTCAGGTAAGTACACCTACAACTCAGGTAAGTTAAAGACTGCAACTCAGATTGTGTCTGAGCAGTCGGATTTGTTCCGTAATCTTAAAAAGCACGAGCTTGTGGCTGAACGTGTAATGCGCGATTTGGTAAGAGCGGTGCTGTATCTTTCAGGAGAGGACCCTGATGCAGAGGTCATAGTGAATTTTGATGACTCAATTATAGAGGACACCGAAACTGTGGCTGAGCGTGCTCTGCTTGAGGTACAGAACAATATTATTGATGCGGCAGAATACTTATGCCGTGTTTACAAAATGCCAAGGGCTACGGCAGAGGAAAAGATTAAAAGTATGGATTTAGACGTTCATACTCCCACGCAAGTGGTTTAAATATATTCGGTGCGTGCACCGTAAAAGCACGTAGAAAGGAAATCTTATGAAAAGAGAATTTTTAACAGGCGAGCTTGGCTTGTCAAAGGAAATTACCGACAAAATTATGGCGCAGTACGGCGAATCCGTTAATTCGCTGAAATCAGAAAATGCAAAATTGTCCGAAGAAAGAGAAAGTTATTTAAAAAAGGCTCAGAATGCGGACAACCTTGCTACACGTCTTGCAGAGATGGATGACAAAAATCAGCAGCTTGAGGAAAGCGTAGGCAAACTCACTTTGGAGTTGAATAATTCAAAATTAACAGGGGCTGTTACCTCGGCGCTGATTTCTGCAGGTGCAAAAAACGTAATTGCGGCAGGCGCCTTGATTGACAAAGGTAAAATCACTCTTGACGATAAGGGCATACAGGGGTTAACAGAACAGATTGAAGCGGTAAAAAAAGAGTGTGCGTATCTGTTCTATGACACAGATTATTCCTCCGGTATGGCTCACGGCTCAACACAGAAAAACCATGACGGCTTTACGAACTTTGCGCGTGCAGCCGCAAAACTTAACTAAAAGAAAGAGGTAATAAAATGGCAAACAGCATTCAGTTAGCAGAAAAATTCTTACCTGTAATTGATGATATTTATAAAAATCAGTCAGTTACACAGGTGTTGGACAATGACACACAGGTAAACTTTGTAGGTGCAAACAAGGTACAGGTATTAAAGACATCTACAACAGGTCTTGGTGACTACTCAAGAACAGACGGCTATCCCAAGGGCGATGTTACAGCTACATGGGAAACAATGACACTCTCAGTTGAACGTGGTAAGGAGTTATCAATTGACCGTATGGACAATGAAGAAACCTTAGGTATGGCGTTTGGCGCGGTAACTGGCAGCTTTATGAGGGAGTGGGTAGTGCCTGAAATTGACGCCTACAGATTTTCAAAATATGCCTCAACTGACGGTATTTCAAAAGCATCAGCTACACTTACAGCAGACAACATTTTAACTGCTATTGATGAAGCTAAAAAGCAGATGGACGCAGATGAAATTCCTGAAGAAGGCAGAATTTTGTTTGTGAACTCTGACCTTCAGCTTTTATTAAATCAGTCAGTTTCACGTTCTTACGGCAGCGACGCTGCAGTTAACACAATTATGGGCGCCTACAACGGCATGAAGGTGGTTTATGTTCCGGCTTCACGCTTTGTAACAAAGATGGATTTGGCAGACGGCGCAACAGGCACAGGCTTTTCTCGTGCGGCTGATGCCGAAGATATTAACTTTATGCTGGTTTATCCCGGCTCTGTCCTTCAGGTGCAAAAATTCGCTATGCCCAAAATCTTCACACCTGACGAAAACCAGGACAAGGATATGTGGAAATTCCAGTTCAGACTCTATCACGATTGCTTTGTATACGACAATAAGGTAAAGGGAATTTATCTTAATACTGCAGAGTAATCATAAAGGAATGGTTTTATGGAATTTATAGATTACGCTTACTACAAAGAGGTGTATTGCGGAGGTCTTTTGCAGGAGGAATTTAACAGGGTTTATCCTAAGGTGTGCGCATATTTTATGGGTGCAACCCGTGGCAGGGTAGAAGAAGCAGATACTTCAGTTTGCTTTGCTCTTTGCGAATTGTGCGATGTATTCTACGAGGAACGCTCGCGCAATGAAATAAAAAGCGAAAGCTGTGACGGCTACTCTGTAACCTATAAAGACACTCTTAATACATACTCGCTGGCATGGGATATTCTGGCTACATATCTGGAAAAGAGCGGCTATCTTTACGGAGGAAGCAGTATATGAAAAACTTAAAATCTATTAAGGTTTTCAGGTATGACGAAAAGGATAATACGTGGAGCAGCAAAGAAATAAAGAACGTGTTTATTACAGGAACAAAGGAGAGTTACAATTTGTCCGATACCATGGACAAAAGCGCATTACAGGTTATGCGTGTTATGGGAGATTCTGCCTGTGATGTTATGGCAGCAGACAGAATTGTTGTAATGCCTTGTGATGCTATCACTCCGCCTGACGGTGCGGCTGTTGTAGTTTCTGTGACGAAAAATGAACACGGAACAAAGACTGCTCACACAAAAATCCTGTGCAGATAATTCAAACAGAAAGGATATATATGGTTACAGACATTTTAAACTATTTACAAAACTGCCCTATTCTTTCTGATTTTAAAATGAATGTGGATTTTTTGGGGAAAAATCCACATTCCCTTTCCATAAGCGGCAGAGGAGCAATAAAGGTGCTAAAAAAATACACCGACGGCGACACAATGGAAAAAAGTGTGTACAAGCTGAAACTTCGTCTGCCATTTGGAATTGACAAGGACAAAAATACAGAAAACAGTACTCTGACAGAAAATTTGCAGGCTTGGGTAAGTGAACAAAGCGCCAGAGGAATTTTGCCTTATGGCACAGAGGACAAAATCCCAATCAATATTGAGCTCACTTTTTTGCGGGACAATGTTTCTTATTTTAGCGATACGGCAGTTTACGGGGCAGAGCTTGCCCTTACTTTTTACAAAGCAAAAGAGAAAGGAAGTAAATTATGTTAGGAAAGTTAGTTGGCAGACATGAAAAAGTGGCATATTACGGTGTACCTGATACAGAGGGCAATGTAGTATATCACAGAATGTGCGGCTTTACCAAGATGGATACATCAAAAAATCCTGTGGAATATTCCCGCAGATACATTGACGAAAGCTTCGAGCAGACAGACATTGTGGCTATGAGTCCCTCTATTGCTTTTGCCTTTGACAGATACAGCGGCAATCCTGTGCACGACGATATTGTAAACATTTCGGACAATGAAATCTTAGGCACAGGTGCTGTGCGCTCTATTGTTTTAGTTGATATTTCAGCAGCAGGTAATGAAGGAAATTGCCCTGCAGTTATGCGTGATTTTTCCGTGATGGTGGAAACAGAAGGCAACTCAACAGACGCATACACCCTAAGCGGTACAATGAGCACAAAGGGAGAAAAGGTATTTGGTACTGCAGCCTTATCTCAGGATGCCATGACGCTTACATTCAGTGCAGATGAGTAGGGAGTTTAACATTCTTGCAGATGATTTGCCTGAATGCGTCACTTTGTACGGCGTGGATTATCCTGTACATACGAGCTACAAAAACTGGGTAAAGATTTCCTGTATTTTAGAGGAGGGCGACATCAAAGATGTGCATACCTTAGCAGAGGTTTTAAAGCTTTGCTACAAGGACACCTTGCCTCCCAACAGGGTATCGGCACTACTCGGTGTTATGTCATTTTTGAGCAGGGGCACAGATTTTTCTGTGTCCCGTGAGGCAAAGAGCCAGCGTATAAGCTCCCTATCCTTTGACAGCGATGTGATTTATTCGGCTTTTTATTCCAAGTATGGGATTGATTTACAAAAGGAAGATATGCATTGGTATAAATTCTGTGTGCTCCTACAAACTCTTGCTGATGAAAACCCGTATAAAACGGTATTAAAAATCAGGACAACAGACGAAAGGGAAATAAAAAATCCCAAAGCACGCAGCAAAATGGCAGCTCTTAAGGCAAGGTACAGGATAAACTCGCACGCTGAGGTTGACGTGGCGGCAAATATTGCAGTTTTATTTTAAAGGAGGCATATATGCAAGAAACAGAATATATAAAAGATGCCATACAGGACGCATATGAGCTGGGTGAACAGATGGCACAGGCGTATGATAATGGATATTTACAAAGTCTTGCAAAGACCAACACAAAGGTGGTACAAGCCTTTAAAACCAGATATGAAGCCATAGGATACCAGCTCAAATACGGTCTTATCACGGAAGAAGAGTACTATGACAAGTTAGCAAAAATTCGTGATATGTATTTTAGTCGTAATTCTCAGGAATGGCACAAGTACACAGCCGAAATATATGACTACAAGGTGGGAGTGCTTGAGGATTACAAGCAGGCGGTAGAGGAAAACTTAAACGACATTTTAAAACTCAGTCAGGAAAAATTTGGACAAATCCTAAAAGAACAGCAAAGCTACTCTGAAAAGCTTTCGGAATCGGCTGGCGGGATAGGCTTAAAAGGTCATCAGGTCTACATCGGAAACTATTATCCAAACGGCGACCCATTAATCTTTACAGAGCATACTCTTACGGATTTTGACAAGGAAATTAAAAAACTTGAGAGGTTTGCCCAAAGTGTAGAAATGCTTAAAGACAGAGCGGAAGAAATTTCCCCTGAAACTCTGCAGAGCTTTTTTTCAGAATTAAGAGATATTCCGGCAGACGACGCTCAGGTGCTTATGGATTTGTTATTAAAGAGTAACGAAGCTGATTTTAATAAATATTTTGAGTCTTATCAAAAGAGAAATGATTTAGCTGATGTGGTTTCTGCCTCTTTGTATGAGCTTGATGCACAAAGTGTTGCAAATCAGCTGCGTGATGAGTTAGGTGCTGCTTTTGCGGAAATTCCCGAAGAATTTTATACCTACGGAGAGTTGAACGGCGAAAGCTTTGTAGAGGGCTTTATGAGTCAGCTTCAGGATTTTTCAGGGGATTTGGAGGCGTTTTTTGCACAGGGACAGACCGATATATCGCAATTTGGGGAGAACGGCGACAATGTCAATCAGTCTGTTTTTTCGCCTGTTTATTATTTTTACGGCGACAGAGGAACAACCTCAAGAACAAGAATGACCGCCAAAAATGATGCTCTGTTTATTTATCTCAGGGGCATGGAGTAAAGGAGAAGGTATGAAGTTTATTTACGAAAACGACAGAGGAAAAATTGTAATGCAGGGCGGCGGAGCAGAGGTGTTCAATATTATTGAAATAAGGGGCTTGTCCCTGCCTGAAAGTGATATAAATTCAGTATATTATCCCAATGTAGCAGGTTGTGTGGTGGAAAGCGTAACCCCTCAGGAGAGGGCAATTACCATCTCTGCCGACGCTCGTGATGCAACAGGAAGTAACATATTACGTGCGATGAATGTGTTTTCTACCCCTGGCACTATAACTGTCACATCAGGTGGAAAAACAAGGAAAATTTCAGCCAGATGCACAAGCTTTGAACAAAATAAGCGAAGAGGGATTTTCGTGCCCTTCGCGGTGCAATTTATGGCAGACGATCCGTACTTTACAGATGTGTATGAAACAAAAACGGTGGTAAGCATACGTGAAAATCTTATTAAATCGCTGCTTGTGCTGCCTTGTGTGATGTCTGTCAGAAAAAATGAAGCACAGCTGATAAACAAGGGCGACGCACCTGTTGAACCCACGTTTACAATAACCTCAATTGATGGTGCTGTATGTCCCAGGGGGATAGTGATAGAAAATCTACGCACCAATGATAAAATTAAGCTTAACACAGATATTTACGCTGGGGAAAAGATTGTAGTAGATATAAAAAACAGAAAAATAACAAGCAGCACCCGCGGGAATATTATAGCCTGTCTTGATAACGAAACCTCGATTTCAGATTTTAGCCTTGATTTGGGAGTTTCCGACGTGAGGATATTTGCCGAGGATATTGAGGGCGAGATTTATGCAGAGTGCAGCTTTAACAACAGCTACATCTGCGCCTGTTTGTAAGGAGGGGCTATGAAGTTAGACGATATAAGAATTTATAACAAGGACTTAGAGATTGTCGCTATAATTCCCAGATTTATCGCTGCTAACTGGGAGATTAAATTTTCCGAATACGGTACAGGAGAAATTGAGCTACCTCCATCGGCAGAAGTAATATCACTGCTTACACAAAACAAGTATCTTTTCTTAGTTCAGGGAGATATTCAGTCTGTGATTACGGGCTACTCTATAGGAAAGACCTGTACGGTGTTTACAAGAACTCTTGAATGGCTTCTGACAAAATTTGTAGTAACAAAGGTTACAGTAGGGACAACCCTTACTAAAACTGTAGAAAATATTCTTTCGGTTTTGCCGAAAGAATTTAATCTGTCAGTATTGGGATCCGGTGTTAATCAGGATATGTCGGATTATAAGTTCGACAGGGCAACAGATGTGTACAATGCCGTAAAAAACTGCATAAAAGAGCCTGATGTGGGTTTTTCTCTAAGGGCAGATTTTAAGAAAAAGGCATTTACATTTTCGCTGGTCACGGCGCAGGAAAATAAGGATATTTTACTATGCGATGAGTACAAGACCTCCTACGACAGCAGCTATACCTACGATATACAGGCACAGGCGGATGGCGCGTATTATTATCAGCAGCTTACCTGTATGGGAAAATATGATGCAGCAAACAACAGTCCGTCGCTTACAGTAGGCGAGCATAATTATGCACAATACTACAACGCATCGAGTGACGGCAACCGATTGGGGCTATCCATCAAAAAGGGTGATATTATAGCTTGCAGAAATAAAAATGGCACCTTTGAAATCATAGATGAAGCAAAGCCCTTTTTAGTTGAAAATCCACCAGACGATGCAGGAATTTTTTGCTGGAGTGCCGTACTTGATGCCACAAGCGAGCAAAATGCTCAAAAAGAGTTCAGCGAAAAAAAGCCTATGGATATCCTAACATCAAAAACAAGGCTTAAATACGGCACAGACTATAAAATCGGAGATATAATAAATACAAAGTTTTACTCCGACAAGCTGTGTATCAGCAAGAAAAAGCTTGTGTACAGCGTACATTTATGGGTGGAGCGTGAAAGCGTGGGTGCAAGCCCCACAATGACAGATTTATAAAGGAGGAAAAAATGGCTTATAAATATAGTTTTGCAGACAACGAAGCTTATGGAGCAAGCGACATAAACGCCATAACAAAAAGACTGGTAACCTCAGGAATAGAGGACAGTTTTACAGATGGTGTTGCTTACAACGTGTCGAAAATTAATGAGGCAGGCAAACTTTTATATACATCGGGCGTAGTGCCTGAAAATTGTCTGACGTTAAAGGTGGTTCCAGCATCAGAGGGCAGAATTTTAATTAACCCAGGTCTTGCGTTTTTCGATGACGGTTCGGTTATTGAAATAGAAGACGGCGGCGAGGAAATGTCCTATGTTGCGGGTGCAGTAAATTATGTGTATCTGAAGAATGATTTACTTAATATGAATGCCTCATATCCCTATTGCGGTACCCAGGCGCCCGAGGGAGATTATGTGTTGCTTGCAGAAATCGATGAGAGCGGTGCAATTGCCGACAAACGTACATATGCAAAAGGAAAGTTGCCCGGTTATCAGAGCGTGGCAGGGAATGTTTTAGTTATTGATGAAACTGTGACAAAAGTAGCAGATACAAGCGGAAGTGGTCTTACAGGCAGCGCTACTTTTGATATAGGCGGCAATAATTATGAATATATCCTTGTTATGACGCCGACTGCAAGCAGTTCTAATATGATGCCCTGTATTGGAGTATACGATATTATAAACAAAACGTATCTTTGTTACAGTGGTACTGATGTCAACAATCTCGGTTATATTTCCAAAGGTGCGTATTCCGATAAAAAAATAACAAGCCATACCGATGTAAGTCACAATAGATATACTGACTTGACATTTGAAATATCAAACGGAAAGCTGACTGTAAATTATTATCGTTATGACAATTACAACAAGTTTAAGGCCGGCAATGCATACAATACACAAATTAAACTTTTCTTATTTTAGGAGGCAGATATGATAAATTATAAAATTAAAATTAATTATCAGGACACAAAAGTCCTGACCTCCGATATAGAGCTTGTTTCAGGAGATGTAGGCGCTTACAAATTCAGCTTTGAATTTTAT
>JAZQBQ010000002.1:0-26158 GCA_045545755.1 Congzhengia sp.
GGCACAATTACCTTAGACGGGGAGCTTGTGTTTGATGCTGACAATCCGCTAAAGAGAAATTCAGCGGCACAACGTGAAATTCAGTCAAAATTTGGCTTTGTGTTCCAGTCATTTAACCTTTTTCCCCAGTACACAGCCATAGAAAACGTAATGCTTGCACCTAAGCTTGCGGCAAAAGAGTGGGACGATTACAAAAAGAACAAAAAAGAAATATTGGCGAGTATCGAAGCGGAAGCAAAAGCTTTAATGGATAGAGCAGGCTTGTCGGACAAATACTATAGCTACCCCTGTGAATTATCAGGAGGTCAGCAGCAGCGTGTAGCAATTTGCCGTGCTCTTGCCTTAAATCCTAAAATTATGCTATTTGACGAGCCTACATCAGCATTAGACCCTGAGATTACAAACGAGGTTTTAAAGGTTATAAAATCCGTTGCGGACCTTGGTATGACTATGATTATCGTTACCCACGAGATGAACTTTGCTAAAAATATCTCCGACCGCATTATCTTTATGGACAAGGGTGTAATTGCAGAAGTAGGCACGGCACAGGAGATTTTTGAAAATCCCAAAAATCCCAGAACACGGGAATTTATTACAAGCTTTTCACAAACGGGAGGCTCAGAATAATGAAATTAGACGCAGAATTAAAAACATTATCTCAAGCGATTTTGGCACTGGAAACAGAAGAAGAATGCGAAAAATTCTTAACTGACCTGTGTACCGCCAGAGAAATTGCCTCAATGGCACAGAGAATTACTGTGGCAAAGCTCCTGCGGGACAAAAAAACCTTCACTCAAATAGAGGAAGAAACAGGAATGTCCAGCACAACCATCGCCCGCATTAACCGTTGCCTGCAATATGGCGCAGACGGGTATTCGTTGGTATTAGATAAGATGGATAAATAATAAAAGGAAAAATAAAAACTCCCCAAATGGGGAGTTTTATTGTTTCGAACGGTTATGCGCCGTTTTTTAAAGCCTTGCGTAGAGATTATTTACCCATATATTTAGCAACTTCTTCTGCCACTATCTTTGTAATCTTTTCTAAATCTGTTGTAGAAAGACCGGAATTTCCTGCGATACCGCCGTCAGCCTTGTTGCAGCTGCCAAAGAGCTCAAGCTTATTCATTGTAGCAAGCTTAACTGCTTCAACTGCAGCAGGGATTAAGTCGATGATACCCTTTTCCATTGTTGAGAACTTCTTAAATTCAGCCTCAACTGCAGCTACGTTAATGTCTGTGAAGATATTAACCTTGCTGATACCATCAGCAATTGCCTGACGGAAGTCGTTATCTGTAAGGCCTGAACCGCCGTGGAGTACCAACGGAACGTCTACAGTGTTCGCAATTGTACGAATTCTCTCAAAGTCAAGTTTGGGAGGTAATTTGTAAGCGCCGTGTGCGTTACCTACAGCAATGGCTAAAGCGTCAACGCCTGTTCTGTCAACAAAGTCCTTAGCAAGCGACGGGTCTGTAAAGAACGCTGAGGGGTCAGCCAAGTGTGAGCTACCCTCTGCAGAGCCTTCGTTGTCGCCAACGTGACCTAATTCGCCCTCGATTGTTGCACCATAAGAGTGAGCAATGTCTGCCATTTCCTTAACCTTGCGAACGTTTTCTTCGTATGAGTCTGTTGAGCAGTCATACATAATTGAGCTAAAGCCCAATTTTAACGCCTTGATACATGTGTCATATGTAAGACCGTGGTCAAGATGTACAACAACGGGAACAGATGCTTTCTTTGCCATGGGAAGTAAGTAGTAAGAAACTTCTTCCAAAGGACCGTAGGGAAGTAAAACCTCTGCTGTACCCATAATAACAGGTGAGCGTCTTGATTCAGCAGCGGCGATGATACCACGAGCAAGCTCTAAGTTTACCGCGTTAAAAAGACCTACTGCGTACTTGTTTTTCTTAGCCGGTCTTAAAACCTCATTCATATTAACTAACATTTATTATACCCTCCTTGGTATTGCAAAAATATTACAACAATATTATACAACACTCTGTGGGTTTCGTCAATAGTTATTTTTGTTTTTGTGGGATTTTTGTTGTATTTTTTTGTTTTTGTTTGTTTGCTCCGTGCTTAAGGCTGAAAAAAGTGGATGCAGAATGTCCAAACCGAACCCGTAGGGGTGTGCCCCGAGGTCGTACGATGGTACGACGAGCGGTTCGGATTGGGCAAGTTCAAAACATAAATTAAAAAGGCACTCGCAACGCGAGTGCCTTCATCTGCCTACAATATCTTATTGTCCCGTTTTGAACTGTTATGCGCCGCTTTTGAAGCTTATAATTTATTGCGAATAATCTTGCCGCTTGTTGTCTTAGGCAACTCATCTCTAAATTCCACTATACGAGGATACTTATAGGGCGCTGTATGCTCTTTTACGTACATCTGGATTTCTTTCTTCAATTCTTCTGAAGGAGTTGCATCCTTAGTGAGTACGATGCTTGCCTTAACAACCTGACCACGAACAGGGTCGGGAGCAGCAGATACGCCACATTCCACAACGTAGGGAAGCTCCATAATAACGCTTTCGATTTCAAAAGGTCCTATACGATAGCCTGATGACTTGATAACGTCGTCAACTCTACCCACATAGTAGTAGAAGCCATCTTCGTCACGATAAGCAACATCGCCTGTGTGGTACATTCCGTCGTGCCATACAGATTTTGTCTTTTCTTCGTCTTTATAATATCCCTTAAACAAGCCGCAGGGAATTTTCTTATCAGTTTTAATAACGATTTCGCCGTTTTCGCCTGTCTTTACAGGATTGCCGTCAGCGTCGACCAGCTCTACATCATACAGCGGAACGGGTTTACCCATAGCACCGAGCTTGAAGGTGTCGCCGCAGAGATGACCGATAACGCAGGTTGTTTCTGTCTGGCCAAAGCCCTCCATAATTCGGAGTCCCAGCTGGGACTCAATCTGGCGGAATACCTCGGGATTAAGCGCCTCGCCTGCTGTTGTTGTATGCTGTACTGATGACATATCGTACTTTGTGATGTCCTCTTTTATCAGCATACGATACATTGTAGGGGGTGCGCAGAAGGTTGTGATTTTGTATTTTGCAAACATAGGTAATATGTCTGCTGCGTCAAACTTATCAAAGTCATATACAAATATCGCCGCCTCGCAGAGCCACTGACCGTAGATTTTGCCCCAGGCAGCCTTTGCCCAGCCTGAGTCGGATATTGTAAGGTGTAAGCCTTCAGGGTCTACGCAATGCCAGTAGTTCGCTGTGTGGAAATGTCCCAAGGGATATTTATAGCTGTGAAGCGCCATTTTGGGATTGCCTGTTGTACCTGATGTGAAGTACATAAGCATATCGTCATCGCCGCAGGGGCTGTCAGCCTTTCTTTCGTAAATGTCAGAAAATCTCTTTGCCTCGTCATCAAGACTTCTCCAGCCGTCACGTTCGCCATTGGCAATAAGCTTGTGCTTTAAGGTGTCAATTCCACGAGCACCCTCGTCTGCTTCTTCACACATTACGCCCTGAGCGCTGCAGATAATAGCGCAAACCTCAGCTGCTTCAAAGCGGTACTTGTAGTCGTGCGCCTTTAAAAGATTTGACGCAGGGATTGCAACTGCACCGATTTTGTGAAGTGCAAGGAGAGATAACCAGAACTGGTAGTTACGGCGGAGAACCAGCATAACCTTGTCTCCCTTTTTGATGCCTAAGGATTCAAAGTAGTTTGCATATCTTGCAGATTCACGCTTTAAGTCGTTGAATGTAAATCTCTTTTCAGATTTATCATTTGCCACGTGCAGGAGCGCCAGTCTTTCAGGCTCTTTGTCTGCGATTGCGTCAATAATATCAAATGCAAAGTTGAATTTTTCTGTATTTTTAAAGTCGATAGCAGTGAGCTTGCCGTTTTCGTCAACCTCAGTGTCAATAAAGTTGTGGTAAAGTCTGCCGGGCTTTCTGTGAACACGAACAACCTTACCCTTGTTTGGATGCTTTTTCTCATCAATCGCAGCCTCGCCCTTGCCGCCGGCAAGAACGATTGCGTAAAACTCCATATCTGTACCGCCTACGGCAATCATACCGTGGGGTGTCGATGAATCGTAGTAGATAGAGTCGC
Organism: Congzhengia sp.; assembly: GCA_045545755.1. GTDB lineage: Bacteria > Bacillota > Clostridia > UBA1381 > UBA9506 > Congzhengia. Next base: position 4,079 of record JAZQBQ010000002.1, read on the forward strand.
CGGGACCTAAAATCTCTGTATGGCTGCCTATCTGGATTTTCATCTGACCGGAAATAACAATGTCTAACTCCTGACCGTTGTGGGCAGTAAGCTCAATTGCCTTACGCTCAGCATCTGCATCGTATGTGCATTGAACGTACAGAGGTTCTGACACTCTGTCGCGGAAATCTCCGGCAAGACCGTGGTAAACCATACCGTGTGCCTTCTGGATAACTGCGCCGTGACCTGCACGTGTAACTGTGTAGTGCTTGAGCTTGGGGCTGCTACCCTCGATAATATCAGTAACATTGACGTGAAAAGCAAGAGCACACCTGTAGATAAAAGCAAAGCTTAAATCGTGGTCACCTGCTTCACAGGCAGCGTACTCGGCAACTGTTACACCGGTTAATTTTGCCATTGTTTCTTTGGAAATGCCCTCAATGTGACGAAGCTCTCGGATACGTGAAGCTACTTCGCCGATTTTAAGGTCAAGACCTGTCATCTGTTCGTCCATTTTATCAATTCCTTTCTTATACCGACACTTATACGAGCCCAATACGGTAAAAAAAGCAAATTTTGCTTGATACATCGCAAAATCCCTTGAAAATACGCCAGTATTCTCTGCGTGATTTTGCTTGTCTGAACCTAAAATTTGCATTTTTTACTCTGCGACCCTACAACGCACGCATCGATGATGTTATATTCTATACAAACGTAGGGCGTATTGCGTTCGTATAAGTATCGGTATTACGGGACTTTTACATTAAAAAACGCCCCAAAGAGATATTCTTTGAGACGAGATATTTCCCGCGGTACCACTCAAATTGTGTAAAAACACCACTTCAGGCGCCACTACGCCCTATGCACTAACGCAGCCTTCTCGGAAAGGGTCTACTCATATTGCTACTTTCTTCCTTTCAGCTCAGGAGCTACAGCTTAAAACTCCGCCTTATTGGCTCGCACCAACCGCCAACTCTCTCAAAGGTTTTGTAAAAAGCACTCTCCGTCAACGCTTTTTGTATGAAATTATTGTCATAATACCACAAATGATGCAATTTGTCAACATTTTTGAAAAAAATTATACTCAACCGCCAAAAATGTGATACAATATATACAGGTGATGATATGAAACTGATAGTTTGCTTAGACGAGGCGGGCGGAATGGCTTTTAACAACCGCCGCCAGAGCCGTGATGCAGAAGTGGTAAAAAGAATAAGGGAAATCGCCCCCATATTGCATATAAACTCCTATTCGCAGGATTTGTTTCCTGAGGCTAAAGTCGGATTGGGAGAGGTTTACTTTGCAGAGGTGGACCTACCCTGTGATGCGCCTGACGAAATTTATATTTTTAACTGGAACAGGCTCTACCCTCAGGATTTGAAATTCACTATTGATTTGGGCAAATATGAGCTTTTGTCCACAGAGGAATTTTCGGGCACTTCCCACGACAAAATAACACTTTGCCACTACAGGAGGAAATAAATGAAGCGACTTTTATCCTTAATACTGTCTGCCGTCCTTTTGTTTTCATTTACAGGGTGCGTTCCTGCAGACGGCCAATTTGCACAAAAAACAATTGAATCGTATTCCATAGACTCCTTGCCACAATACTCAGGCAAGCCCTACGTTGCGCTAAATGACAACGTGCCTCAGCTTACCATAACCGAAAAAGACTATACGTCTTATGAGGAATACGCACCTCTTGATTATTTAGGGCGGTGCGGTGTATGCGTTGCGTCAATTGGTCGTGACATTATGCCGACAGAAGACCGTGAGAGCATCGGCTCAGTCAAACCCACAGGCTGGCAAACTGCAAAGTACGACTTTGTTGACGGAAAGTATCTTTATAACCGATGTCACTTAATCGGTTTCCAGCTAACAGGGGAAAATGCTAACAAAGAAAACCTGATTACAGGTACACGCTCAATGAATACACAGGGTATGCTGCCCTTTGAAAATATGGTGGCAGACTATGTAAAGGAAACAGGCAATCACGTGATGTATCGTGTAACACCGATTTTTGAGGGGGACAACTTACTGGTTTCAGGTGTTATAATGGAGGGCTTATCTGTTGAGGATATGGGTGCCGGAATTTCTTTTTGTGTGTATTGCTACAACGCCGAGCCGGGTGTTGCTATTGACTACGCAACGGGGCACAACAGCATTGATGAAGTCTATACAGAAGAGACACAGGATATAGGCGAATATGATTTTGTTATAAATATCGCCTCAGATAAATTTCACCTGCCCCATTGCTCGGGCGTTTCTTCAATGAAAGCTACAAACAGAGAGGAATTTAGAGGAACACGCACAGAACTGATACAAAAAGGATACGAGCCCTGCGGAAACTGTAATCCATAAAAGAAGAGGGTGCAGCAAAATGAAATCATTTTGCTCCTCCCTCTTTGGGGATGGACGGAAAATAGCGCAGATTGGACAAACTGAGCGAAAGTAGGGCGTAGCCTTGCTTTCGGTTACCCGAAAGCGTACGTGGGTACGCTGAGAGGCGAAGTTTGTTCAAAACACAAGGCAATATAAATAGAAGAAATTCGTCAAATGACGAATTTCTTCCTTAATTTTTGCACTATTTTAACTTTATTAATTTAATCAAGAGGCACAGTTTATCCTTTTATTTGCCTTGTGTGGTGTGCGCATTTTGCTACAGACCCTTTAAATTTATTTATTGTGCCATTCTCTTATAGTTTTCGTATCTCTCAAGTAAGTCTTTTTCAGCCTTTGTGAAGAGGTCTTCTGCCACATCCGGGAATGCCTGCTTTAACATCAGGTATCTGTTTTCGCCTTCCAAGAAGTCACGAACCTGACCTGTGGGTTCCTTTGAATCCAAGACAAAGGGGTTCTTGCCTTCTTCCTTAAGCTCAGGATTGTATCTCCACAAGTGCCAGTAACCTGTGTCTACTGCCTTCTTCTCTTCAGCTATTGAGTTTGCCATATTGCCTTTAGCTTTGATACCGTGGTTGATACAAGGAGCGTAAGCAATAACAAGTGAAGGACCGGGGTAGCTTTCAGCCTCTCTTAAAGCTTTGATAGCCTGTGAGGGGTTAGCACCGAGAGCAATCTGTGCTACATACACATAACCATAGGTTGTAGCAATTAAGCCTAAGTCTTTTTTCTTAACCTTTTTACCCGAAGCTGCAAACTTTGCAACTGCTGCAGTAGGTGTAGCCTTTGATGACTGACCGCCTGTGTTTGAGTAAACCTCTGTATCTACAACGAAGATATTGATGTCTTCGCCTGATGCGATAACGTGGTCTAAACCGCCGTAACCGATATCATATGCCCAGCCGTCGCCACCGAATGCCCAGTTAGAACGCTTAACTAAGAAGTCTGTACGCTCAGCAATATCTTTCACACCGGGAATAGACATATCAGCAGTCTTTAATGCTTCGATAACTTCCTTTGCTGCTGCCTTTGAAGCATCTGCGTTGTTCATTCCCTCAATCCAAGCTGTAAAGCTTTGTGCTGTTTTTGCATCAACGCCTGATGCAATCGCTTCGTTCATTTTATCTTTTAAGGTTTCTCTTATCTTCCTTACGGCAACTGCCATACCAAGACCGTACTCTGCATTGTCCTCAAAGAGTGAGTTAGCCCATGCAGGACCCTTACCGTCTGAGTTTGTTGTATAAGGTGTAGAGGGTGCAGAGCCGCCCCAGATTGAGGTACAGCCTGTAGCATTGGCAATCATCATTCTGTCGCCGAAGAGCTGTGTGATTAACTTAATATAAGGTGTTTCGCCACAACCTGCACAAGCACCTGAGAACTGAAGCAGGGGTTGTGCAAACTGTGAGCCCTTAACTGTGCCCTTATCCATAAGGTCGTCCTTTACAGGAACGGTCATTGCGTATTCCCAGTTATCAGCCTGAGCTGCTACTGCTTCATCAACAGGAACCATCTTGAGCGCCTGAACCTTTTCAGGACAGGTGTTTGCACACACACCGCAACCAAGACAATCTCTGGGACTAACCTGAATACGGAACTTAAGACCTTTAAGCTGAGGACCGATAGCATCCTTTGCCTCAAAGCTTTCAGGAGCCGCGGCCGCTTCTTCTTCTGTTAAAAGAACAGGTCTTATTGCTGCATGGGGACAAACGAGTGAACACTGGTTACACTGGATACATTTATCAATATCCCATGCAGGAACTGTAACTGCAACTGTTCTCTTTTCATACTGTGATGTGCCCTGCATAAATGTGCCGTCTTCTAAACCTTTAAATGTTGAAACAGGGAGCTTATTGCCTCTTTGTGCATTAATAGGTCCAACGATTTTTTTGATAAATTCGGGGACATCTTTTTCTTCTTTTGCTTCGTCCTTTGCATTTTTCCAAGCATCGGGAACATTGATTTCAACGATAGCATCTAATGCTCTATCAACTGCTTCGCAGTTCATAGCGACAATCTTTTCGCCCTTTTTGCCGTAGGTTTTCTTTATTGCATCTTTTAAGAGTGGAACAGCCTCGTTAATCGGAATAACATTAGACAGCTTAAAGAATGCTGACTGTGTTACCATATTAATTCTTTCGCCAAGACCGATAGATGATGCAATGTCAACGGCGTTTATAATATAGAACTTAATTTCGTTTTCTGCTATATAGCGCTTCATTGCGGCAGGAAGTTTTTCTTCCAATTCCTCAGGTGCCCATACGCAGTTGAGTAAGAATGTGCCGCCGCGCTTTAAGCCTTCTAAAATATCGTATTGATAGATATATGCTGGCTTGTGGCAGGCGACGTAATCTGCTTCGTCAAGTAAATAGGTTGACTTGATAGGTTTTTTACCGAAACGCAGGTGTGACATTGTTACGCCGCCTGACTTTTTGGAGTCGTAGTCAAAGTAGGCCTGAGCGTAAAGGTCTGTGTTGTCGCCGATGATTTTGATAGCGTCTTTATTTGCGCCAACTGTACCATCTGAGCCAAAGCCCCAGAACTTACAACGTGTTGCGCCCTCGGGAGCGGCGTTGATTTTTTCAACGGGCTCAAGTGAAAGGTTTGTAACATCGTCAACAATACCGATTGTAAAGCCGTTCTTGGGTTCTGCTTTATCTAACTCTGCATAAACTGTCGCAATCTGTGTGGGTGTTGTGTCCTTTGAACCAAGACCAAAACGACCGCCAATGATTTTGGGAGCACAATCCTTTCCTGTATAAAGGTTACAGATGTCAAGATACAAGGGCTCGCCGAGTGAACCGGGTTCCTTTGTTCTGTCTAATACTGCGATTTTTTCAACTGTATCGGGAATAATATCGAAGAAATACTTTGCTGAGAAAGGTCTGTATAAGTGAACCTTAACAACGCCCACCTTTTCGCCACGAGCGCGTAAATAGTCAACTGTTTCCTCGATTGCTTCGCATACAGAGCCCATAGCAACAATAACCTTTGTAGCATCGGGTGCACCGTAGTAATTAAAGGGCTTGTATTCTCTTCCTGTAATTTTTGTGATTTCTTTCATATAATCAGCTACGATGTCAGGAATTTTGTCATAGAAGGTGTTTGCTGACTCTCTGCCCTGGAAGTAAATGTCAGGGTTCTGAGCTGTACCACGAAGAACCGGGTGTTCGGGGTTTAAGGCATTATCCTTAAATGATTTTAGCGCATCCCAGTCAACTAAGCCCTTTAAATCCTCGTAGTCCATAACTTCGATTTTCTGGATTTCGTGTGATGTTCTGAAACCGTCAAAGAAGTGCACAAAAGGCACTCTTCCTTTGATTGATGCTAAGTGTGCCACGCCTCCTAAGTCCATTGTTTCCTGAACGCTGCCTGAAGCAAGCAACGCAAAGCCTGTCTGACGGCAAGCCATAACGTCCTGGTGGTCGCCAAATATACTAAGAGCGTGAGCGGCAATTGCTCTTGCGCTTACGTGAAAAACTGTAGGGAGTAATTCGCCTGCGATTTTGTACATATTGGGAATCATAAGCAAAAGTCCCTGAGATGCAGTAAAGGTCGTTGTCAGGGCACCGCCCTGCAGAGACCCGTGCACAGCACCTGCTGCGCCTGCTTCTGACTGCATTTCCACAACTTCAACAGTCTGTCCGAAGATGTTCTTTAAGCCGTTTGCACTCCACTGGTCTACATATTCTGCCATTGTAGATGAGGGGGTAATGGGGTAAATTGCTGCTACTTCCGTAAAAGCGTAGGCGCAATGTGCGGCAGCGCAGTTACCATCCATAGTTTTGAACTTTTTTGCCATTTTAATCCTCCTAACAAATTGTATATTATTAATTAAATTAAAGTCTTTAATAAAAGTGTACAATTAACAATTCTATTGTACCATAAAATAATATGCAATTCAACTTTTATTTATTAAAATGAAGAAATTGGTATTTTTAAAGGGAATTTATTGCTTTCTTTACACAATTGTAATATTCCCGTGATAGAATTATAATTGAGAAAATATGAAAAGGCGGTGGTTTTTTGACAATTAGAGAAATGACGGAACTAAATGAGGAAAAAATCCTGTCCCCTTATGCCACCAAGTCACGTGACACCAAGGGCAGACAGAAAGAGATTTCCACTTGTGATATGCGTACGGAGTATCAAAGAGACCGTGACCGAATTATACACGCAAAATCCTTCAGACGCCTAAAGCACAAAACGCAGGTTTTTTTAGCCCCTGCAGGGGACCACTACAGAACACGATTAACCCATACTATGGAGGTTTCCCAGATTGCCAGAACTATTGCCCGCTCCCTTCGTTTAAATGAGGACTTAACCGAGGCTATTGCCCTAGGTCACGACTTAGGTCACACGCCGTTTGGTCATACAGGGGAATTTATGCTTGATAAAATCTGCACCTTTGGCTTTCATCACTTTGAGCAGAGCTTAAGGGTTGTGGACTATCTGGAAGGTGGCACGGGACTAAATCTTACCTACGAGGTCCGTGACGGCATATTAAACCACGCAGGAGATAATGAAGCAGCTACCTTAGAGGGCAAAATCATAAAGCTTGCCGACCGCATTGCATATATAAATCACGATATAGACGACGCCATACGTGGCGGAATTATAAAAGAAACAGACATTCCTGCTGATTGCACCCGTGTTTTAGGTGCAACCCACGGCGACAGAATAAGCACGCTGATTTACGACATTGTCACAGCATCAACAGACAAAAACGAAATAACAATGTCCCCTGATGTTGCAGCGGCAATGAAAGAGCTTCGGGACTATATGTTCAAAACTGTCTATGTAAACAGCCGAGCGCAACGAGAAAACCACAAAAGCCAGAGAGTTATAAGTATGCTCTTTGAAACCTTTATGGAAAAACCCTCGCTGATGGGCGATGTATATGCAGATATTGAGAGATTTGGTCTTGAGCAGACAGTGTGTGACTACATTGCAGGTATGACGGACAACTACGCAATACACAAATTCAACGAAATTTTCGTGCCGAAAATTTGGCTGAATAACTAAGGAGAAAGAACTATGGAATATGTAGTAAATACATCAGGCGTATGTACATCTCAGATTGCTTTTGAGATTGATGACGACAACAAAGTGAGAAATGTGAAATTTTACGGCGGTTGCGCAGGAAATACCCAAGGCGTGGCATCTTTAGTTGAGGGTATGGATGTAACTGATGTCATCAAAAGACTAAAGGGAATCGACTGTCGTGGCCGCGGTACATCTTGCCCCGACAAATTAGCGCAGGCATTAGAGCTTGCAGTAAACGAATAATGGATATATTTGATTTGAGCAGTTGCCGCCTATGCCCCAGAGAGTGCGGTGTTGACAGAACAAAAGGAATTAAAGGAGTCTGTGGCGCAACGGATAAAATAATTGCCGCTCTCGCGTCGCTTCATCGATGGGAAGAACCTTGTCTGTCAGGCGATAGCGGCTCAGGAACGGTATTTTTCTCAGGCTGCAATCTGTCCTGTGTGTATTGCCAGAACAAAGAAATTTCCCACAGGGGAAAAGGCGTTGAAATCGACACAGACAGGCTATGTGAGATTTTCTTTGAGCTTCGTGATTTGGGCGCTCACAACATAAATTTAGTCACAGCAGGTCACTTCCTGCCCCAAGTGCTAATAGCGGTGGAGCAAGCAAAGAAGAGAGGAATAAACCTGCCCTTTGTGTATAACTCAAGCGGCTACGAGCGTGTTGAAGCCCTAAAGCGGTGCGAGGGGTTAATAGACATTTATCTGCCCGACTTTAAGTATATGGACACCGCCACATCGAAGAAGTACTCAAACGCCCCCGACTACCCCGAGGTAGCAATGGCTGCAATAGATGAAATGGTGCGACAACACCCCCAATGTGTCTTAGACGATGAGGGTATTATGAAGCGTGGCGTAATAGTGCGACATCTTATGCTGCCTGACGGGTTGTGTGAAAGTAAAAAGATTATAAAGCATTTAGCACAAAACTATAAAGACAACATTTACATATCAATAATGAGCCAGTACACACCTGTGGGGGATTTAGTAAATTTCCCCGAACTGCAAAAGAGGGTTAGCCAAAAAGACTACGACCATCTCGTAGACTATGCCATAGAGCTCGGAGTGGAAAACGCCTTTATACAGGAGGGTACGGCTGCAAGCGAGAGTTTTATCCCTGAGTTTTCGGGAGAAGGAATAGAGGTTAAATATGGAAATAAGTAAAATTTTAAAAGAAGAATACGGACTGTCCGACAAGGTTATAGAATTGGGCGAGCAGGCAGAGGAAAATATCCGCAGCGCTTTCGACGGAATAAATGCCACTGCAGAATATAACCAGATAAAGGTTTTAAAGGCTTTTTCTGAACACAGAGTTTCAGAGGCGCATTTAGGACTTTCAACAGGCTATGGTTATGACGACTTGGGCAGAGATACGTTGGAAAAAATCTATGCTCAAGTATTCGGCACAGAGTCAGCGTTGGTGCGCCACAGCATTGTGTCGGGTACACACGCACTGTGCTCCTGTTTGTTTGGAATTTTGCGCCCGGGGGATATTTTAGTTTCTGCAACAGGTGCGCCATACGATACATTAGAAGAAGTTATAGGCAAACGTGGAAACTCAGGAGCGTCTCTTGCGGACTGGGGAATAGATTACATAGAAGTTGCGCTTACTCCCGAGGGTAAAATTGACAAGACTGCGCTGGCTGAGGTTTTAAAAAATCCCAAGGTAAAAATGGTAGAGCTTCAGCGCTCCAAGGGTTATGCGTGGAGACTTTCGTACACAGTAGAGGAGCTTGCTGACGCAATAGATTTAATAAAGAACGCTCGAGCCGATGTTGTCGTGATGGTTGACAACTGCTACGGCGAATTTGTGCAAAAGTGTGAGCCCACAGACGTAGGGGCAGATATTATGGCAGGCTCATTAATTAAAAACCCCGGCGGAGGGTTAGCTTTAACCGGAGGATACTTAGCGGGCAGAGCCGACCTTGTTGAGCAGGTGTCATACCGCTTAACCTCTCCGGGTATTGGCGCAGAGGTTGGTGCGTCATTGGGTATGAACCGTCATATGTATCAGGGCTTCTTTATGGCACCGCATACTGTTGCCCAGAGCTTAAAGACCGCAGTATTTGCTGCAGAAATGTTTAACCTTTTAGGCTTTGAGGTTGCGCCCACAACACACGAAGCACGCGGCGACATCATTCAGGCGGTCAAGCTTAATTCTGCCGAGAACTTGTGTGCGTTCTGTCAGGGTATCCAGCGAGGTGCACCCATTGACTCATTTGTAAAACCCGAGCCGTGGGATATGCCGGGGTATAGTGACCAAGTAATTATGGCAGCAGGTGCATTTGTGTCAGGCGCAAGTATTGAAATTTCGGCAGACGGACCACTTCGCGAGCCTTATGCTGCCTATATGCAAGGCGGTTTAACTTACGAGAGCGGAAAACTTTCAGTATTATGTGCTGCTAATAATATTCTGAAGCTACGCGTAAATTGAGGCAATGGAAAAAAGAATGCAGAATAAACGAACTGAACCCGTAGGGGATACCCGAAGGCGTACGAGTGTACGCCGAGAGGTGAAGGTCGTTTAAGTTCAAAACATAAAATAAAAAGCACTCAGGTAATTCCTGAGTGCTTTCATTTATTTGCAATAAAACATTTTATTGTTTTGAACGATTATGCGTCTTTTTTACTTGCCGTTTTCATTCTCCGCAACTTGTATCATTATTGCACATTCGATCCTCTTTTTGAAAAGCGTACAGCCCTGCTTATAAATTCCTGTAATTTTACCTGATGCATGGTATGCATTTGCCGCACAGCCACCGCTACAATAAAGCTTTGCCCAGCAATCGGCACATTCGGGCTTTGCGTAGGCGTTACACATTTTAAATTCATCACGAATATCCTCTTTTGTAATGCCTTGCCAGATGTCGCCCATTTTGTACTTTTCCTCGCCCACAAACTGATGGCAAGGATAAAGCTCGCCCCAGGGGGTAACTGCAAAATATTCAGTACCTGAGCCGCAGCCTGCAATTCTTTTATAAATACACGGACCGCCTGTCAAATCTATCATATAGTGGTAGAAGGTAAAGCCGTTTCCGCACTTTTTGCGGCGGATCATTTCCTTTGCCAGCACCTCGTACTGGTCGCAAACAACCTTAATATCCTCATCGGTCAAACCATTGGGGTCATCGGGCGCACACACCACAGGCTCCATCGAGAGTTCCGTAAAGCCTAAATCTGCCATATGTAAAACGTCTTTGGTAAAGTCGGGGTTTTTGTGAGTAAATGTACCTCTCATATAATAGCCCTGACCATTTCGCGCCTCTACCAGCTTTTTAAACTTGGGCACAATTGTGTCATATGACCCTTCCCCTGAGGGGGTTTTTCTGAGTGCATCGTGGATTTCCTTGCGACCGTCCAAAGAGAGCACCACGTTGTGACACTCACGATTTGCAAAATCTATAACCTCGTCGTCAATGAGCATACCGTTGGTGGTTAAGGTAAAGCGGAAATTCTTATTGTGCTCTTTTTCTATTGAGCGGGCGTATTCTACGATGCCCTTTACCACATCAAAGCCCAAAAGCGGCTCGCCACCGAAAAAGTCCACCTCTAAGTTTCTTCTTTTTCCCGAATTTTCGATTAAGAAATCTATTGCACGCTTGCCCACGTCTAAGCTCATTAAAGCAGAACGACCGTGAAACTTTCCCTGCGCGGCAAAGCAGTAGTCACAGGTTAAGTTGCAGGTGTGGGCAATATGTAAGCACAACGCCTTTACCTCTGTGTGACGGGCTTTAAAGTCAAATGCGTGGTTTTCGTAAATATCTTTGGAAAAAAGCTTTCCGTCAGCCTTTAGTGTTTCAATATCAGAAAACAGCTCATCAATTTCTTCACTTGTCACGTCGGGGGTGTCTTTATATTTATCTAATAAAAATGCCCTTATTTCGTCCTTGGTATGGGTTTCGTACATTTCGATTGCATCGTATGCAACCGCATCTACCGAGTGAACGCTTCCTGATGCCATATCAAGAACGATGTTGTAGCCATTTAATTTATAGCAATGTATCATAGTTTACCTCTTTACAAGATAAAAGGGGCTGTATCAACAGCCCCTTAGCTTATCTTAATTAGTTATTTTTATTTTCGCACTGCTGATTAGCAACACCGCAAGATGTTTTGCAAGCTGACTGACAAGATGTCTGGCATTCGCCGCAGCCGCCGTTTTCAACGCTCTTCTTTAAATCTTTTGTTTCTAAAGTCTTAATTCTTGACATAGTAATTACTCCTTTTATTTGTTTATGGGAAAATTATAACATACTAATCAGGCATTGTCAAGATATTAGTCCTCATTATAGACCAAAATATCCTCAACCCTGCAGTCGAGTATTTTACACAAATCGTTGAGCGTAACTGTGCTTATGGGCTTGTTGTGCTTTAGTCTGTCAAGCAGACTGCGGCTGATATTGTGCTGGGTTATAAGCTTGTATGTTGATATATTTTTTTCCTTCAAAGTTTTGTAAAAAGGCTCGTAAGAAATCATATTATCACCCAATATCAATAATAATTTATGCTCTTATTATTGACAATTGTCGATAAAACGAGTATAATAACTGTTAAGTGCTCGATATAACGAGCATAAACAAAGGAGGAAAACATATGTCAGAAAAGAAAAACACAAAGCTCTGCACAAATTGCGGCAAAGAGGTGGCAGCGCAGGCTGTGGTCTGCCCCGAATGCGGAGTTGCACTAAAAAAGAAAAAGCCTTTTTATAAAAAATGGTGGGTTTGGGCGATTGTAATAATCGTTGTTATAATTGCCGCAACATCAGGCGGCGGAAGCGAAGCTCCTGCAGGCGGCAGCGAGCCGACACAACAGGAGCAGAATATTGAATACACAGTATATTCGGTAGATGAAATGGTTAAGGAGCTTAGCGAAAACGCTCTCAAAGCAGAAAATAAATATATGGATCAGTATGTGGAAATAACAGGCAAGCTTTCTACAATCGACAGCGACGGTTCATACATAAGCCTCGGCTCAACCGACCCTTGGGAATTTACGACAGTAACCTGCTATATTAAAAATGACGCACAACTGGAAAAAGTAATGGAAATGTCAATAGACGATACAGTTACCTTGACAGGCAAGGTTACATCTGTGGGCGAGCTTTTGGGATACAATGTAGATATTGCTGAAATCAAATAAGAAAGATCGCTTTTAATAAAATAGCAAAAGCCCCGCAATTGCGGGGCTTTTTTGTTATAAAATTGTGATTATCCTATAAATTCTCCGTTTTCCCACATACCTTCGACGGTCATTCCTGATGAAGCGTCGTAAATTTTGCCGTAGCCGTGCATTATGTTATTTTGGAATTCGCCCTTGTAATAGCTTCCGTCGGGCAAATAAAGCTCGCCATAGCCGTGCATTACATTGTTTTCCCAATTGCCGTGATAGATTTCTCCTGCGGCGGTAGTTGCCTCGGAATAACCCTGTATGGTGCCGTAGCTATAGCCTACAAATCCTGTAAAGCCAAAACTGCCGTCACTTGTGTACAGACGACCAATAGCGGGGGCGCCATCTTCCCACGAGCCTATAAAGTAAGTATCATCAAAGTCTGCCAGAGTGCCTGTGCCGTAGCCCTCGGGAACGCCGTTTGCCACCTGACCTATGTAGGTGCTGTAGGTGTCGCCGCTGGCTTCAAAATCTGTAATTGTGGTTGTTGTGTCATTATTTGTAAGGATAACTGTGCGAGTTGTTGCGTCCCAGTCAACAGTTACACCGAAGCCCTCAGCAAGTGCTCGCACAGGAACTAATGTTCTGTCGCTGACAATAACTGCAGGTGCATCTATTGCTTTTTCGTTGTAGTTGATGGATACAACAGGTTTATCTATTGTGAATGAAACTCGGATTCCGTTTTTTACACCGCTGGCGGTGCGGGTAGCAGCATCCCACTCAACATCTGCGCCCAATGCTTCGTAAATAGCACGTACAGGCACCATTGTGCGGTCAGAGATTATCACAGGCGGCTGATCAAACTCGATAGCCACACCGTCTAATAAAACTGTGATTTCCGATTCTGCCGAAACGGAGAGAGGAACAAGTGCAAAAATAGCAACTAAAAATAATGAAATAATTCTTTTCATAAAGAAACACTCCTTTGTGTATATTAATTACACTTATAATGATAACACAGGGAAAAAAGGATGTCAACAAAGTAAAGATATTTTCTTAAAATAACACTTGCAAAGTGTTAGATTGTGTGCTATAATATCAATTCGTAGCGGAATTAAATATTTTTGGAGAGATGGCTGAGCTGGTCGAAGGCGCACGATTGGAAATCGTGTAACGGCTAATACCCGTTCGAGGGTTCGAATCCCTCTCTCTCCGCCAGAAAAACGATACAGTTTTTACTGTATCGTTTTTCAATGAAATAAATCCTTTCAGGATTTGTGAAATGCACTTTCGTGCGTGAAATATTGCTTCGCAATGTGAAATACGCCTGACGGCGTGATATATAAGGATTTATTTTATTTCACTTGATGATTTGTTATCAAATTTCACAATTTCTGCAAGAAATTATTTCATATCGAGCAAAGCGAGATATTTCATTAAAAACCTCAGACAGTAAAATTATATTGTATTTACAAAAAGGGAAAGACATTCACGAAGTGGATGTCTTTTTTCTTTTTGCAATGAATTTGAAGGGATTCGAAGGAGCGGTAGTGAATGACTGCCAGTGGCAGTCAGAGCCGCGACAGGCTTTTCCGCAGAAAAGCGAATCCCTCTCTTGCGCCAAGAAGAGATGTCCGCGTATGGGTTGTACTCGTAAGGACAGTAAAAGATCGCAGCGAAATTCACTATATGCGTTATATTCTCCCTTTTTCTTCTGCTTTTATATAGGGCATTGTGCCGTCAGGTCTTGTAAAGTCAATAATCTTTTTTGGACACTTACTTGCACAAATGCCGCAGTTTACACATTTTTCGTAGTCGATAACTGCCACGTTGTCTGTTACGTGAATTGCGTCTTTAGGACAGTTTTTCTCACAAATCTTACAACCAAGACAGCCTGCCGAGCAGATGCTTTTGAGCGCTGCGCCCTTGTCATTTGACACGCATTTTACAAAGGTTCTTTGGCGAACTTCAACCAATTTAATTACGTTATGAGGACAAACATCAACACAAGCACCGCAGGCAACGCACTTATCTTTATCTACAACTGCCACGTCGTTTTCCACGTGGATTGCGTCAAACTGACAAACGTCAGCACAACTGCCAAAACCGATACAGCCGTAAGAGCACGCCTTGTCGCTGCCACCGTAGCGAGCCGCCGCCACACAGTCGGAAATGCCCTCGTAGTGGTGGTTTAGCACAACGTTGTCACAGGTTCCGCTGCACATTACCATAGCAACCTTCGGTACACTTTCTCCTACTGCAACGCCTAAAATTTCAGCGATTTTTTCTTTGTTTTCAGGTTTTGTACTGGGGCAATCTGTAATGTTTGCCACGCCACGACACAAGGCTTCAGCAAAACCTGAGCAACCGGGATAACCGCAGCCGCCGCAGTTTGCACCGGCTAAAAGCTCCCCGATTTGTTCTATTCGCTCATCTTTTTTTACTCGGAACGCTTTTGCTGCAATTCCCAACAAAACGCCGAATATTGCGCCCATAGCGCCTAAAATTATTACAGGTATTAATATTTCTTTCACGTTCTGCCCCCCTTAAAACTTCATTCCAGAGAACCCCAGAAACGCCAAAGCCAAAAGTCCTGCTGTAACTAACGCAATGGGAAATCCCTGTAAGTGCTTGGGAATATCTGCAGTTTCAAGTCTTTCTCTCACACCTGCAAAAAGCACAATGGCAAGCATAAATGAAAGCCCTGCAGAAAAGCTATAAACCAATGTGTGAACAAAGTCAAAGCCCTCCTGCACGTTTAAGAGTGCAACACCTAAAACCGCACAGTTTGTCGTAATCAAGGGAAGGTATATACCCAGCGCACCGTAAAGGGCAGGGGAAAATTTCTGGATAGCCATCTCAACTAACTGCACCAGCACCGCAATGACTAAAATAAATGCAACTGTCTGCATATATTCAATGCCTGCTGCCACAAGAAGCATCTGCACAAAATACGTAACCACAGAGGCAACAGTCATAACAAAGGTTACAGCAACGCTCATACCTACTGCTGTGCCCACTTTTTTGGATACGCCCAAAAAAGGACAGATACCTAAAAATTTAACCAAAACATAGTTGTTTGCCAAAATTGTTGTTAATGAAAGGAGAACTAATTCTGCTAATAATTTCATTATTTATCTCTCCTTTCTTTTTTTGCAGCTATTACATTAATAACCGCAAGCGCGCACCCCAGCGCAATAAAGGCACCTGGCGGCAAAATCATAACTGTTGCAGGCTGAAATCCCTCGCCAAAAAGCGAAATGCCAAGGAGCGTGCCGTTGCCCAAAATCTCACGGATTGCACCTAAGATACAAAGGGCAAGGGTAAACCCGAGTCCCATACCGATACCGTCTAAGGCTGATTTTACAACGCCGTTTTTTGATGCAAAAGCCTCGGCACGACCTAAAATAATGCAGTTTACAACGATTAAGGGAATAAATATACCCAAGGATTTTGAAATTTCGGGAACAAATGCCTTTAGTGCCATTTCAACTGCCGTAACACATCCTGCAATTACTATAATATAGGCTGCAATTCGCACCTTGTTGGGGATAAAGTTTCTCAGCAGGGAAATTATGATGTTTGACGCCACGAGCACCACCATAGTTGACAAACCCATACCGATACTGTTAACAACAGATGTGGATACGGCAAGTGTAGCACACATACCCAAAAACTGCACGAAGATGGGATTTTCTTTTACAAGACCTTTTGTAAGCTCTTTTAAGTTAGTCATTTAGCCCACCTCCAACTGCATATACTGCTTCTATCGCATCGTTAACGCCTTGTGTTACCGCTGCAGAGGTAACGGTAGCACCTGTTATGGCAACGATTTCGTTGTTGTTTGCTTCGCCATTTTTAATAACCGACACAGGAGCAGTTTTACCTGCAAACTGACCTGAGAAATCTTCATCGGCACATTTAGCGCCAAGTCCTGCAGTTTCGGAGTTTGAAACAACCTTAATACCCGAAACAGACATATCAGGGTTTATACCCACCATCATATCAATGGTGCCGCCGTAGCCGTTAGGTGTCACATTCACACACCAGCCTACCATTTGGTTGCCTGATACTGCCTGATATACGGCTTTTACATTTCCGTTACTGTATTCAAAGTCTACAAAATCAGATGCCGCTGGCATAACCTGTTGTTTTGCCTCGTTTTGTTCTTTTAGTGTATTTTCTGCGATTTTTTCTCTTGTTATGGCATTAGTAAAGGCTAAAAGAAGCGCCACCACCAATGAAATAACAAGCAAAACTGCAGAAAGTACAATGGGGTTTTCGTTTTTTTGCATTAACGTGCGCCCCCTTTCTTGGCTTTTGTCGCACCGAAAGGCCTGGGTATCGTTGCACGGTCAATCAAGGGTGTTGCCACGTTCATCAAAAGAATTGAATAGCTGACACCCTCGGGGTATGAGCCGAAGCGTCTTATTACAAATGTGAGAATGCCGCAGCCAAGTCCCATTATAATCTGACCACGGGCAGTTATGGGCGATGTAACGTAGTCTGTTGCCATAAAGATAGAACCCAAGAAAAGACCGCCCGATAAAATGTTATACATCATACTGTCAAAGCCCGACAGCCCAGCACTGGGGAATACAAAGGTCAAAACTGCAACTGTCAAAATATATGCAAGGGGAATTCTTACGCTGATTACCTTTCTTATAACCAAATAGATACCGCCAATTAATAGCGATGCCGCTGACACCTCGCCGATACAACCACCGATATTGCCTATAAACATATCCCAAAATTCAGGAAGTGTGCCCAGCTCGGGATTTTTAAGAATTGCTAAAGGTGTCGCTGAGGACACAACATCTGCAGGAATTATAAATCCTGTAGAAAAAGGTGCTGTCCACTTGGTCATAATAACAGGCCATGAGGCGAGCAAAAATGCTCTTCCTACTAATGCCGGGTTCATAAAGTTATGACCTACGCCGCCGAAGAATTGCTTGGCAATAATGATTGCAACTAAAGAACCTATTAAACAAATCCACCAGGGGGCAGATACGGGCAGGTTAAATGCCAAAAGCATACCTGTAACTGCCGCCGTGCCGTCTGATATTGTGACAGGTCTTTTTAATAGCTTTTGCCACAAAAATTCTGCACCCATACAAAATACCATACAAAGAGCAGTAATGTATAAAGCTCTTACGCCAAAGAAAAATACTGACGCGATAAGTGCAGGGATAAGCGCAATGCACACATCACGCATAATGTGTGAGATGCGTGCATTATCCTTGATATGCGGAGATGAAGAAACTATTATATTTTCCATTATTTCTTTGCCTCCTTTGCACGCTGTGCGTTGATTTTTTGCTTACCCAAGCGGATTGACTGCACCAAATACCTCTTAGACGGACAAACATAAGTGCAGCTGCCGCATTCCATACAGTTTAAGATATTATTTTTCATTAGGGTTTCTGTGTCCCCTCTGCGGCTGTACATATCAAGAGTGGTGGGGACTAATTTCATAGGACATACGCTTACACATCTTCCGCAGCGGATACAGTTTAATTCTTCCTCGTGGCGGGTGTACTTTTCGGAGAATAGCAAAAGTCCCGACGTGCCCTTAACAACAGGAATATCCAAAGAAATACCCGCAATACCCATCATAGGTCCGCCCATAATGATTTTGTGGGGTTCTTCCTTTGTTCCGCCGCAAGCCTCGACAAGGTATTTAAAAGGCGTGCCCAAAGGAACGTAAAGGTTTGAGGGGGTAGTTATTGCATCTCCCGATACGGTAACAATTCTTCTGTGAAGGGGAATACCGTGAGCCAAGGCTCTGTAGATTTCTGCCACCGTTCCTATGTTTATAACGATACAGCCAACATCCATAGGAAGCTTGCCCATAGGCACTTCCTTGCCGCATATTGCGTTGATTATCTGCTTTTCAGAACCCTGAGGGTACTTTTTCTTTAAGGTTTTAATCTCTATACCTGTGCCCGCAGCTTTTTTGGTCAAAAGCTCAATTGCCTCGGGGGCGTTGTCCTCAATGCCCACATAGCATTTTGACAAATTAAGAAGTCGCATTAAGCACTTGAGTCCGCAGATGACGTCATCTGCCATCTCAAGCATAACACGTCTGTCTGAGGTAAGATACGGCTCGCACTCTGCTGCATTTACTATCAGGTGGGTAATTTCCTTATCCTCGGGAGGGGAGAGCTTGACGTGCGTAGGAAAGCCTGCGCCGCCCATACCTACTATACCTGCCTCACAAATGATTTTTCTCATTTCGTTGGGAGATAGGTCGTCAATGCTCTGTGTATGAATAGGCTGGGCTTCTTCGTAAAGTCCGTCGTTTTCGATAACAATGGTCAAGACCTTGGAGTTTGTATGATTTAAATACATTCCGATGTCTTTTACCTTGCCCGACACAGAGGAGTGCAGGGGTGCAGACATATAGCCTTCCGTGTCTGCGATTTTTTGCATTTTTAATACTCTGTCGCCAACAGAAACCAAGGGTTTAAGCGGCGCACCTATATGCTGACTCAGGGGAAAATACAAAAGCTCGGGGGCAGCTAATTCCACTAAAGGCTTATCTTTGGTGGCGCTTTTTTTGCCCGAGGGGTGTATTCCGCCCGAAAAGGTCAATTTTGCCATCTATAAAACTTCCTTTCCTACGTGTTCACTACTAACATATTAATCGTAACATAAAAAAAGCCTAAAAACAATAAAAACTTGGAGGTTTACCCCAAGTTTTGATGTTAAAATTTTGTCAAATCTTTTGAAAGTATCCGCACAGAGTTAAGCACCGCAATAACGCACACTCCAACGTCAGCAAACACGGCCGCCCAGATGTTGGTAATTCCAAGTGCGCCCAGTATTAAAACCGCTACCTTCACACCTATGGATATAATAATATTGGCACGGGCAATTCCCACGGTTTTTTTAGCAAGACGAATAGCTTGGGGCAACTTTTCTAAATTGTCATCGCATATTACAATGTCCGACGCTTCGATTGCGGCGTCCTGACCAATCTGCCCCATAGAAACAGAAACGTCTGCCATAGCCATAACAGGTGCGTCATTTATGCCGTCGCCGCAAAACAGCACCTTGCCACGGGCGTCGCTCATTACCTGTTCTGTTTTTTCCACCTTGTGTTGGGGGAGAAGCTCTGCATATACAATATCCGCACCTACCTGTGTCGCCACAGCCTCGGCTGCTGATTTTTTGTCGCCTGTTAGGATAACTGTCTTTTTTATGCCCTGCTTTTTAAGCTGCTGAAGCGCTGATGTTGCGTTGTCCTTTACTTTGTCGCTGACAACTACAGTTCCTAAAAATTTGCCGCTGAGGGAAACGTAAACAACTGTACCTATAGCGGAAGCCTCGTCACATATAACATTATATTTTTCCATTAAACGCTTATTGCCCGAAAGGATTGCACCCGCGTCACTTTCTGCCGCAACGCCCATTCCCGCAAGCTCGCTGACCTTGTCAACGGATAAAAGCTCGCCTGTGTATTTTCGCCTTATGGCATCAGACACAGGGTGGTTAGAAAAAGCCTCTGCCGATGCACATACCTTTATAAGCTCATCTTCCGTTACCCCGCAGGGGTTAACCTCTGTCACAAAAAATCCCCCTGTGGTAAGTGTTCCTGTCTTGTCAAAAACTGCAGTATCAGCCTGCGCTAATGCCTCTAAATAGTTTGAGCCTTTTATTAAAATGCCGCAGGAGGACGCTCTGCCCAAACCAGCAAAAAACGCCAACGGCACAGAAATAACCAAAGCGCAGGGACAAGAAATTACCAAAAAGGTAAGAGCGCGTCGAATCCAGACAAAAGAACTTCCCAATATTATACTCGGTATTACCGCCAAAATCACCGCCGCACCTACAACAATAGGTGTATATACAAGGGCGAAGCGGTGGATAAAGCTCTCATATCTTGATTTTCTTGACGATACGTTTTCTGTTAATTCAAGTATTTTGGCTACGGTGGAATTTTTGTATTCAGCTGTTGCCACAGCACGGACAACGCCGTTTAAATTAACGCTACCACTTAAAATGCTGTCGCCCGCAGTTACTGCCACAGGAGCGCTCTCGCCTGTGATTGCCCTGGTATCAATATCCGTTGAGCCCTCTGTAACTGTGCAATCCACAGGTACACGCTCGCCTGCCTTTATAAGTATGGTGTCGCCGATTGCTACCTCATCAGGCGATACCGTCACAAATTCGCCATCACGCAAAACGCAAGCGTACTCAGGTGCAATGTCGGCAAGCGCCGCAATTTCCTTTCTGCTTTTTGACACGGCAATACTCTGGAACAGCTCGCCCACCTGATAAAACACCATAACAGCCGCACCCTCAACAGGCTCGCCGATAAAGAACGCACCGATTGACGCAACGGTCATTAAAAGGTGCTCGTCTAAAGGATTTAGGCGCAGTATATTTTTTATCGTTCGCACTATACTTTTGTAGCCGCACACGAAAAATGCAACTGCAGAAAAGGCAGTTGTGAGCAGCTCTATATTTTTTGCCAAAAGTGCTGCTACAAAGAAAACTGCTGCAATTATAATCTTTTTGAGCTCTCGCTTTTGTTTTTTTGTCATAAAACAATCTCCGCATCAGGCTCGATTTTTTTACATTCCTTTGTCGCTTGTTTCATAACGTCGGAAAATATGCTGTCGGGTGCTTCTACTGTGATGCTTGACTTTACAAAATTAACTGATGCATCAATTACGCCCTCAATGTTTTTTACTGCCTGCTCCATCTTTGCTGCACAATGTGCACATTCCAAATCTTCTATTAAAAATGTCTTTCTCATTGCAATTCCTCCAAAATAAAAACTTAAAAATCGCTTGCGATTTTTTCCTTAACTCTTCACTTTTCTCTTTTCACTATTCACTTATATGTTCCATTCCCATTTCTATAATTGTTCTTACGTGGTCATCGGCAAGGGAATAAAATACCGTCTTGCCCTCACGACGCTGCTTAACTAACCTTGCTCCCTTTAGCACTCTTAACTGATGTGATATTGCAGACATTGTCATATTTAAGAGCTGAGCAATGCCGCCGACGCACATCTCTGACTCAAAGAGCACGTATAATATCTTTATGCGGGTAGAATCTGCAAATACCTTATAAAACTCCGCCAAATCAAAAAGGTCGGTGTCCTCAGGCAACATATCACGAACTTCATCTACCACACGGTCGTGGTTATGTAGCTTTTTGCAATCTTCTGCCATAGTCATACCTCCTATACTTGAATAATTGTTCAACTGTTATTATATACCTATTCTTCTTGGTTGTCAATAGAATATCAAAAAGATTGGTTAGAGGAATTTTGTATTTGGGCGGTTGCGGGCAACCGCCCCTACAATTCATTGTCGAGGTTTGGGGTGCCACGTGTCACATGATTTTATATTATGAAACATTTTGAATGTCTAAAGTACTTGTAATTTGTAAAAAAATGTGGTATATTGGTTTTGCGGTTATTTTAATATAGCTCAGGCGAGTTGTACTTCGTCAAAAAGTGCAACTCTGATTTATCATACTCGTTTGAGCTTAAGATAACCGCAGTCGGAGTTCGTGCTTTTATGGTGCGTGGCTT
>JAZQBQ010000003.1:0-19682 GCA_045545755.1 Congzhengia sp.
CCACAGTATAGCCTACACCCAACTGCAAGCCAATACCGCCCCAAAGCCATTTTGCACTTTTCATTTCAGAGTTCATAGCACCGATAGCCGCAAAACAAGGAGGTGTAAAGAGGTTAAACATAAGGTAAGCTAGAGCTGCTACCTTTGTGATGGCAAATACTGTTGCTACTTCCGCACCTGCACCCTCCATAAGTGCAAGCTCTTCTGTATCGATTAAGTTCTCTAAGCCCACAAAACAAACTGCCAATGTACCTACTACGTTTTCCTTGGCGATAAAGCCTGTAACTGCAGCTGCAGCCATCTGCCATGATAATACACCGATGACAGGAACTAAAACGTAAGCAAAAGGACCTGCAATTGATGCTAAAATTGACCGGTCTGCTGACTCTGCAACCGCAAAACTCCAGTCAAAGGTCTGCATAATCTGAACAACCGTATTGCAAAGCAGAATAATTGTAGCCGCCTTTACAACGTATGCCCAACCACGTGAACACATAGATTTTACTCCACGCCAGATGCTTGGTATTTTATACTCTGGCAATTCCATAATAAAGTAAGACTTTTTCTTACTGTTGCCTGTAATCCTATTTACCAATAGTGCCCCTATAAATATAATCACAATTCCTGCAAAATACATTAAAGGTCCAACCCACGTAGCATTTTTAAAGAACGCCCCTGCAAAAAGAGCAATAACGGGCAACTTTGCCCCGCAGGGCATGAAAGGTGCCAACATAGCCGTTGCTCTGCGTTCACGCTCATTTCTTATGGTACGACATGCCATAACACCGGGGATCGCACATCCTGTACCGATAACAAAAGGAATTACTGATTTTCCTGATAAGCCTACTTTTTTAAATATAGGGTCTAACACAACTGAAGCACGCGCCATATAACCACAGTCTTCTAATAATGCAATTAAGAAATACATTACCATAACTAAAGGCAAGAAACCAATGACCGCAATTACACCCCCAATAACACCATCAACTAAAAGGGCTGAAAGTAGGGGGTTAGCATTTTCAAAAAAGCCTGCTACCCATTCCTGACCGCTTTCTAATAATCCTACAAGCCAGTCAGCAATCCATACACCGGGGCCTGCCTGCGAAATCCAAAACACAAGATACATAACAACCGCAAATATAGGAATACCCACCAATTTATTTGTTATAACCGCATCAATTTTATCCTGTGAGTTTTTGTCCTTTGTGAGGACTTTTCTTTCCTCTACCGCCTTTACAATACCATTTACAAAGTTAAAACGTTTTCTGTCTGCGTCTGTTACTGCAGCTTTGCTTGTAAGGTCAATATCTCCCTGTTTGTAAGGAGCAACCTGTCCCTTACCGATAACTGAAACCGCAGCCTCGACTACTTCTTTTGCGCCTTCAGCAGAAGTAGATACTGTTTCTATAACAGGGCAACCAAGAAGTTTTTCTAAAGACTTTATATCAATTACTGTTTCCTTCTTTTCGTTGATATCCGCTTTGTTTAAAGCTACTACAACTGGAATGCCCAGCTCTAAAAGCTGAGTTGTAAAGAATAAGCTACGACTTAAGTTTGTAGCGTCCACGATGTTGATAATAGCATCGGGGTTTTCGTTTTTTACATACTGGCTTGTGATGCTTTCTTCTGACGTAAAAGGCGACATAGAATATGCGCCGGGCAAGTCAACTGCTATTAATTCTGCCCCTGAATATAAGCTTTTTTTGATAGGACTTTCTTTTTTCTCTACTGTAACACCCGCCCAGTTTCCAACTTTTTCATTTTTGCCGGTTAGGGCGTTGTACATTGTGGTTTTACCGCTGTTAGGATTGCCTGCCAATGCAATTCTCATTTTTGTACTTCCTCCTGATGATTTATAAGTAGAATTTATATTAATTTAAGTTAGTTACACCTAACTCGTTGAGAAAAAAAGTAATCAGCTTAACAGATTGCTTATTTTAAAGTTCAGACAATAATCGCTTCTGCAAGCTGATTATCGATATTATATCTGCCGTCTTTAATGGAAACTACACTACCGCCTCTTGATTTGGATATAACAGTAATCGGCTCACCACTGTAACACCCTAAAGAAAACAAAAAGGCATCCAACTCCTCATCGTCTGTATCAATTTGTTTGATAATATATTCTATTCCTTCTTTTGCTTCTTTTAAATTCATAATAATCGCCTGATTTCAACTAAAATCCGGTTAGTCTTTGCTAACTCCATAGTTAGTTTAACATAACCGGAAACATTTGTCAATACTTTTTTTCAAAATTTGTTTGTTGATTTATTTTTGCCTTTGTGGTATATTAAAATTAGATTTTTGTGCGTTTCAGGAGGCTATTATATGACGCAATTTGATATATCAGGTATGAGCTGTGCTGCCTGCTCTGCCCGAGTAGAAAAAGCAGTATCAGGCGTTTCGGGTGTAACGGAATGTTCTGTTAATCTTCTTACAAATTCAATGAGCGTAGAAGGCACAGCGACAAACGAAGAAATTATTAAAGCCGTAGAATCAGCCGGCTACGGAGCATCAGTTAAAGGTGCAGTTAAGGAAGAAAGCGATGACTTTTTAGAAGACAAGGAAACTCCCTATCTTAAGAGAAGACTTATTGGCTCTTTGGTTTTTCTTGCCGTTTTGATGTATGTTTCTATGGGGCACGTTATGTGGGGATTTCCTATGCCTGAGTTTTTTGAAGAAAACTTTATCGGTATAGGAATTCTGCAGCTTTTGCTTACATTGGTTATTATGTTTATCAATAAAAAGTTTTTTATAAGCGGCACAAAAGGCTTATTAAACCGCGCGCCAAATATGGATACTTTAGTTGCCTTAGGCTCAGGTGCGGCATTTATCTACAGTACCTATGCCCTTTTCGCTATGACAGGCAAAGGAGCTAACCCCCACCATTTTCTTCACGAATTTTATTTTGAGTCTGCAGCTATGATTTTGGCGCTTATTACTGTAGGCAAAATGCTTGAGGCTCGCTCAAAAGGAAAAACTACAAACGCTCTTAAGAGTCTAATGAAATTAGCGCCAAAAACTGCTATTGTGGAAGCAAGCGGTGTAGAAAAAGAAATCCCTGCTGCCGATATTAAAAAAGGTGACATTTTCATAGTAAAGTCTGGTATGAGCTTTCCTGCTGACGGCATTGTAGTGTCAGGGCATTGTGCAGTTGACGAGTCAGCCTTAACAGGCGAAAGTATTCCTGTGGACAAGGAAATGGGCGACCGTGTAACCTCTGCTACTATTAACAAATCAGGTTATGTGCGCTGCCGTGCCGAAAAAGTCGGCACAGACACTACACTTGCTCAGATTATAAAGCTGGTCAGCGACGCATCTGCCACAAAAGCACCTATCGCAAAGGCTGCCGACAAGGTATCAGGTGTGTTTGTTCCTGTAGTTATGGCAATCGCTTTGATTACTATTATTGTTTGGTTAGCATCAGGCGAAAGTATTGGTTTTGCGTTGGCACGAGGTATATCTGTGCTTGTTATCAGTTGCCCATGTGCTTTGGGACTTGCTACTCCTGTAGCTATTATGGTTGCAAGCGGCGTTGGTGCTAAAAACAGCATATTATTTAAAACCGCAGTATCATTGGAAGAAACAGGCAAGGTTTCTATCGTAGCACTTGACAAAACCGGAACTATCACAAAGGGTGAGCCTGTTGTGACTGATATTATTCCTGCTGACAATATTGATGATTTTACTCTACTCCGCTTTGCCTATGCTTTGGAGGCAAAAAGCGAGCACCCCTTAGCCCGTGCAGTTGTTAAAAAAGCCGAAGAAATGGGAATTGAGTTGATTGAAAGTACTGATTTTAACGTCTCCTCAGGAAACGGAATAGAGGCAACTGTCGAAAATTCTCACGTTGTAGGCGGAAATCTCAGGTTTATTTCAAAGTTTGCCACTGTTCCGGGTAATCTTGTTATTGCATACGAGCAGTTGGCAGAAAACGGAAAGACTCCCCTGTTCTTTACAAAAGAAAAGGAATTTTTAGGTATTATCGCTGTGGCTGACGCAATAAAAGAGGACAGCCGTCGTGCAATTGCCGAATTAAAAAACATGGGTATTCGTGTTGTTATGCTCACAGGCGACAACGAAACCACGGCTAACGCTGTAAAAACTCAGGTAGGCGTAGACGAGGCAATCGCAAACGTAACTCCTGCAGGAAAAGACGAAGTAATCAGAAAATTAAAGCTTGAGGGCAAGGTGGCAATGGTCGGCGACGGCATAAACGACGCACCTGCTTTAACCTCTGCAGATATTGGTATTGCAATAGGCGCAGGGACAGATATCGCCATTGATGCTGCTGACATTGTGTTGATGAAGAGTTCCATCTTAGATGTTCCTGCGGCAATACGCCTGAGCCGTATGACACTTTTAAATATTTATCAAAACCTTTTCTGGGCATTTATTTACAACACAATAGGTATTCCTGTGGCGGCAGGTGTTTTGATTCCCGCATTCGGCATTCAGCTTAATCCTATGATTGCAGCGGCGGCTATGAGCTTATCAAGCTTTTGTGTTGTAACAAACGCACTGAGGCTTAACTTTAAAGATATAAAAAGTGCAAAATATGATATGAAAATAAGAGCTAAAAAGGAGAAAATATCAATGGAAATTACACTTAAAATCGAAGGAATGATGTGTCCTCATTGTGAAGCACGTGTAAAATCAACATTAGAGGCTATTGACAGTGTAGCAGAGGTTATACCCTCTCATACAGAAAAAACTGCAGTAGTGAAACTCACAAAAGAAGTTGATATTAACGTATTAAAAGATGCCGTTACCGCACAAGGGTATCAGGTTATTGACTAATTTTTGCAAATATGATATAATGCCCCTATCACTTTGTGAGGTGTTTTTATGATTATTAAAGAATCAGCCGAGAATTATTTAGAAACTATACTTGTTTTGAAAAACAAAAAAGGAAATGTACGAAGTATCGACATAGCTCACGAGCTTATGGTGTCAAAGCCCAGCGTATCAGTAGCTATGAAGAATTTCCGTGAAGAAGGCTACATCACAGTAGATAGCGACGGCAGTCTTTCTCTTACCGAAAAAGGTTTAAAAATTGCAGAGCGTGTGTATGAACGCCATCAAGTAATTACAGAAGCCTTAATGGCAATCGGTGTTGACGAAATTACAGCAAAAGACGACGCCTGCAAGATTGAACACGACATAAGCGACGCTACATTTGAAAAGTTAAAAGAGTTTATAAAAAAATAAGTGAGGATTTTCCTCACTTATTTTTTTATAATTCTATTTTGGCGAGTCCAGCCTCCGAAGTTTCTTTGTAGCGGCAAGGCATATCGTGGCCCGTTTCTTTCATTACCTTGACCACCTTATCAAAGGAAATTTTTCTGGTGTCGGACAAAAAACTTGCAAGGTTCACGCCATTTATCGCCCGCATTGCGGCAACTGCGTTTCGCTCGATACAGGGTATCTGCACAAATCCGCCTATGGGGTCGCAGGTCAAACCTAAGTGGTGCTCTATTGCAATTTCTGAGGCATACTCTATTTTATCAATGCTCAAATCAAAAAGCTCAGAAAGTGCCGCTGACGCCATAGCACAGGCGCTGCCGATTTCTACCTGGCAACCGCACTCTGCACCTGATATTGAGGCATTGGTTTTGATGAGGTTTCCAATTAGTCCGGCTGTTTCTAAGGCGTGGATAATTTCTTTGTCTGTATAGTCATTTTTCTTTTGATAGTAGTACATAACTGCAGGCAGCACCCCTGCTGCGCCACAGGTGGGAGCAGTAACTATTCTTTCTCCCGATGCATTCTGCTCACTAACCGCAAAAGCGTAGGCACACACTACTCTGTTTTCCTTGGTCTGCGCACTTTCGTCTATGTGCTGAACATTATACAAATACTTTGCTTTTTTCTGAACATTAAGACCGCCTGGCAAAACCCCTTCGTCCTGTAAACCGCACTCGATGGAGTTTTTCATATCCTGCCAGATTTGCTCCATAAATTTATAAAAATCTTTATCTTCATTTTCTTCAACATACTGCCAGAGCTTGATTCTTTTGTTTTGGCAATATTCTGCGATTTCTTTAAATGTGGTTTGTTTATAGAGTTTTTTCTTTTTATCGACAGGCTCTCCCTCGAACTCTATACTTCCGCCACCTACGCTGTATATACGTGCTTTGTCAATGATTTCGTCATCTTTTAAAGCGAGAATTTCCATTGTGTTTGGGTGTTTTAATCGTTCGTCACCAAGGTTGTATTCAATAGTACAAGGCGTGGGAGCAAGTGTCTTTTTTATAACATTATCTGTACCGTGACCGACACCTGTTTTTGCTAAAGAGCCGTATAAGGTCACACAGAATTGGTCAGCGTTACTGTTGCGTTCTTTAAATATTATGCACGCACGCTCTGGACCTATGGTGTGTGAGCTTGACGGTCCTCTGCCCACTTTATAAAGTTCTCTTATACTTTCCATTCCATTTTTTTCAGAGAAGTTACTCATACTATCACCCAATATTATTATGACAAAGATTTTCAAAAACTCACAAGGCAAATTTTACTATAATTTTCTACAAAAATCAGCCGATAGTTGATTGTATATTTTTGTTCTTTTGCGGCAAAATATAAAAAAGGAGGTAATGATATGGAAATCAATATGAAAAAAGAACAACCAATTTCGGGCATCGCCTGCACCGTTACAAACTGTGAATATCACGGCGAAGGCGAAAAATGCTACGCTGACTGCATTAAGGTTACAACCTGCGATCCCGTTCAGCAGTGCTCAGTTGAGTGCGCTACATTTAAACCAAAAACTGGTCAGTAAACAAAAAAGAACTCCTGTGGGAGTTCTTTTTACTTTATATATTTGAGTATTTTTTCAATCGCATCCGCAAGGAATATCAACCAGTATCACATCTCCTATAACTTTTACATCGCACCATTTAATTACTATATCGTCTTTTTTGCTAAAATTTAGAAGCTTCATTTTACCGGGAACGACTATCGCCTCAATTTCTCCTTTGCAAAGGCTTACTTCCACATCGCAAACATATCCCAGTCTGTTTGCGTTATTAATGTTGATTACTTCTTTTTGTCTTAATTCTCCTGCTCGTTGCATATTTTTCACCTCAATAATATATATTAAAAGTGGCTGAATAATATGTGGGGTTAAAGTTAAAACTAACCCTATACGAGGAAAGTGTACCCGCCGCTTTCTTTAATTACTACTTGCGGGAGAAAGGTTGGTACTATGAAGCTCTTAGATAACATCAGTCTTATACTTGTCATCATCGGCGCTCTTAACTGGGGTTCAATCGGTCTTTTTGGTCTTGATTTGGTTGGCTACTTCTTTGGCGGTCAGTTGTCGGTAATGAGTAGAATTATTTTCTCACTTGTGGGGCTTGCAGGGTTGTGGTGCATCACACTCCTGTTCAAAGACAAAGTCCCTCAGGGCGAAAGAAGAGATTAACCCATACAGCACGGCGTTTTCGCTGTGCTGTAATCTTTTTGTAAAAATATTTTAATTTACTCTTCCCTTTTGGAATTTTTTATGGTATAATAATGGCGTATATAAATGTGTTAATGTACATACGGTTCTGCTGCAGGCTCGCAGCAACAGGATTTTTTATATTGCGAGCAGAAAGGTCAAGGTATCTATATGGCTATTAAAACAGAAAATGAAAACGGTGCTATTGTTGTATCTGAAAATGTCATTGCAAGAATTGCAGGCGTTGCTACCTCTACTTGCTACGGCGTAGTTGGTATGGCTTACAAGAGCGCTTCTGACAGCATCGCTTCTTTATTAAAATGGGATTCCATTACAAAAGGTATAAAAGTAACCACAGCTGATGACAAAATCAGTCTGGATTTACACATTATAGTTGAATACGGCGTTAACATAAACGTTACATGTGAGAGCATCATCGAAAACGTAAAATACGCTGTAGAAAACGCAACAGGCTTTAAGGTTGGCAGCGTCAACGTTAACGTCGAAGGCGTACGTATCAGTTAATTTCGGAGGTGCACTGATTTGTTATATACTGCTGATTACGAAGGGTTGAGCCGTGCCTTTTTATCAGGTGCGAACAAGCTTTGTAACAATAAAATTATCTTAAACGATTTAAACGTATTCCCTGTTCCTGACGGCGATACAGGCTCTAATATGTCAATGACAATTACAGCCGCTGCCAAGGACATTTTAGCTAATGATTACACATCTGTTGACAAGGTAATGTCAGCTATTGCATCGGCATCATTACGTGGTGCCCGCGGTAACTCAGGCGTTATTTTATCTCAGGTTTTCCGTGGTATGTCAAGACGACTTTCAGGTCTTACAACTGCTGATGCCAAGGATATTGCAGAGTGCTTTAAAGAAGGCGTGGCATCTGCTTACAAGGCTGTTATGAAGCCTATGGAGGGTACTATACTCTCTGTTGCAAGAGATGCAGCAGACGCTGCAATTGCTGCCCTTGATACTACAGGCGACATCGTCGAAATTGTACGTGCTGCAACACTATCCGGTCAGGAAAGTTTGGCTCGCACACCTGAACTCTTACCCCAATTAAAGGCTGCAGGCGTTGTTGACTCAGGCGGTCAGGGTCTTGTTTACATTTTAGAGGGTGCATTAGAGTTTTTAGAAACAGGCAAAATGGTTGAGCTCAATGACAGCCAGGTAAGTGTAAATACAACTCTTGACAAAAAAGTAATTGACGCAAACATTAAGTTTGTTTACTGTACAGAATTTTTAATCAACAAAAGTCAGGTTTCTTCATCTGTTACACTTTTCCGTGACAGAATCGAGAAAAAGGGCGACTGTATGGTTGTAATTGACGATGATGATGTCGTTAAAGTACACATCCATACAAATAACCCGGGCTATGTTATTGAAGAAGCTTTAAAAATTGGCGAGCTCATAAATATTAAAATTGACAATATGAAATATCAGCACGACGAGGGCGTAGCATCAGCAGAAGAAACACCCGCTGAACCCGAAAAAGAAGTCGGCTTTGCTGCTGTTGCCGCAGGCGACGGATTAGAAAGCATATTCCTTGATATGGGTGTCGATAAGGTAATTAAGGGAGGTCAGACAATGAACCCCTCTACCGATGATATTTTATCTGCTGTTGAGGCAATTAATGCAAAATGCGTTGTTATTCTGCCCAACAACAAGAATATTATTATGGCAGCAAAGCAGGTTGTTGATTTAACAAAAAAAGAAATTGTAGTATTAGAAACTCGTTCTGTACCCGAGGGTATTTCAGCAAAATTAGCTTTTGACCCCGGCGTGTCTATGGATGATAATGTTGAAGCTATGAACGAAGCTATTGCCAACACTAAGACAGGCTCTGTAACATATTCCGTAAGACATTTCACATTTGAAGATAAAGAATATCCCGAAAACACCATTATGGGATTGCGTGATGGTAAAATTGCCGTTGTGGGCGAAGATTCTTTAACTGTGTTAAAGGAACTCTTGGCAAAAGAAGTTGATGATGACAGCGCAATTGTCAGCATTTACTTAGGCGGCGAAATCAAGGAAGAACAATTAGAGGATATTTCAGACGAATTAGAAGAATTATATCCTGATTTAGACGTATTGGTATATATGGGCGGTCAGCCTTTATATGATTTTATTTATTCAGTGGAATAAGGCGTGATTTTAATGTCAGACTTATTAAATCAGAATATCACAGTTTTAAAAGGTATTGGACATAAGCGTGCGGAATCTTTCCGCACGCTTGGTATTTATACTGTGGAAGATTTGCTAAACTTTTACCCCCGTGCTTATGAGGACAGAACTACTATCAAAAAAATTGCAGAAATCAAAGACGGCGACACGGTGTGTATTCGTGCCCGTGCCGTTAGCCCCTTGCGTGAAAATTTTGTGAGAAAGAATATGTATGTATGCTCACTCAAGGTTTCTGACAGAACGGGGTATTTAGAAATCGTCTGGTTTAACAACCGCTACATAAAAAATATGCTTGATGTAAATAAAGAATATGTTTTCTTTGGAAAAGCAACTTATTCTAACAGAATGCAGATGCACTCTCCCCTTTTTGAAGAAAGCGGAAAGAATGTGCTCACCGGCAGAATTTACCCAATATACGGTCTATCATCAGGTCTTACACAAAAGAATGTATTGGCAGCAGTTGCTGATGCTATAAAGAATTTTGAGGTAGCAGAAACACTTCCTGAAGATATTCGCAAAAAGTTCAAGTTATGTTCTTTGGCGTATGCACTTCGCAATATTCACTTCCCCAAGGACAGCGAGGCACTGTCTATTGCCAAACGCAGGCTTGCATTTGAGGAATTATTTATATTTCAAACTGCACTTCGTTATTTGCGGGAGGACAGGAACGAATGTGTTTCAATCCCTCTTAAAAAAACAGATTGTGTAGGAAATTTTATTTCATCACTTCCGTACCCTCTGACCAGCGCACAGGACAGGGTTATAAAGGAAATATGCGCTGACATCAAAAAAAGTCAGCCTATGAGCCGACTTGTTCAGGGCGATGTAGGCTGCGGCAAAACTATGATAGCTGCAGCTGCTATGTTTGTATGTGCAGTTTCTGGCTATACCTCTGCCATGATGGCACCTACGGAAATTTTAGCTGCCCAGCACTATGAAACCCTAACCGAGCTTTTTAAGCCTTTTGACATCAATGTTGAACTTATTACAGGCTCAATGACACAAAAAGAGCGTAAGACAGTTACTGAAGATATTCGAGCAGGAAAAGTACAGGTTATCGTGGGAACTCACGCACTAATAAGTGAAAAAACAGAGCTTGGAAACCTTGCACTAATCGTTACCGACGAGCAACACAGATTCGGTGTAGCGCAACGTAAGTCATTAGAGCAAAAGGGGAAAAACCCTCACGTTTTAATTATGACAGCCACACCTATTCCAAGAACTTTGGCTATAATTCTCTATGGAGATTTGGATATTTCAATTATTGACGAATTGCCCCCAGGCAGAAAGCCTGTAGATACCTTTGTGTTGGGTGAAGATATGAGAGCGAGAATTAACGCGTTTTTGAAAAAAGAAACTGACGCAGGCAGACAGGCGTACATAGTCTGCCCAGCTGTTGAACCCTCTGAAATTGAAGGAATAAAAGACGTAACTACTCACAGTGCAGAGCTTAAAAAACTGTTTGGCAATGGTGTTGAATTTTTGCACGGTAAAATGAAACCAAAAGAAAAAGACGATATAATGCGTCGATTTAAAGACGGCGAAATTAAAATATTGGTTGCCACAAGTGTAATCGAGGTCGGCGTCAACGTGCCAAACGCATCAGTTATGGTAATCGAGAATGCCGCACGTTTTGGGCTTTCCCAGCTTCACCAATTACGAGGTCGTGTAGGCAGAGGTGCTGATAAAGCCTACTGTATTCTCTTCCCTGGAGAAAATGTGCCTGCCGACACTCCCAGAATGGCAATTATGAAACAAAGCTCCGACGGCTTTAAAATAGCCGAGGAGGATTTAAAACTGCGCGGTCCAGGAGAGTTCTTTGGTTCACGTCAGCACGGTCTTATGACCTTTAAAATTGCAAACATCTATTGCGACAAGGAGCTGCTCGCCGAGACATCACATGCCGCAAACGAAGTCCTATCTGCTGACAGAAAGCTTAAAACTGCCCAAAATGCGACAATTTATCAGCAAATATTAAAGATATTTAACACTAAGGTTACATTTAGTTGACTTTTTTTGAAATACCTTGACATTCTTAATATTTGTTATAAAATATAAAGTGATAGTATGTCTAAAATTGGAGGTAGTGTTTTGCGAGTTATTTCAGGCAGCGCAAGAGGCAAAAAACTAATAACCTCAGAAGGACTTGATGTACGCCCGACTTTAGACAGAGTTAAAGAGTCAGTTTTTAATATGATTGCTTTTGATATACCTGACGCCTGTGTTTTAGATTTATTTTCAGGAAGCGGCTCTTTAGGTATAGAGGCGTTAAGCCGAGGTGCTAAAGAATGTACTTTCGTAGATAAATCAGTACAGTCAATTAGTGTAACAAAGAAAAACCTTGAGGTAACACGCCTTTTGGATTTAGCTTGTGTGTTAAATGCTGACAGTATAGAATTTCTCAAAAATACAGAAAAGAAATTTGACATAATTTTTATTGACCCGCCTTATGAGTCTGACCTTTATACTAAATCATTATCTGCTATTAAGGAAGCTGGGATTTTAACTGACAACGGTTTTATCGTATTAGAATACGATACCGAAATCACTCCCGACTTTTCAACCGGCAGCTTTGAGCTTATAAAGGAAAAGAAGTACGGCAGGGTAAAAATCTTAATAATGAAAGAGTGAGAGCTTTGAAAATTGCAGTTTATCCCGGTAGCTTTGATCCAATTACATGCGGTCATTTAGACATTATTAAGCGCAGCTGCAAGCTCTTTGACAAGGTTATTGTAGCAGTTCTTGACAACAGTCAGAAAACTCCCCTCTTTTCTGTTTCTGACAGAATGGAGCTTATAAAAAAATGCACAAAGGACATTCCAAACTGTGAGGTAGAGTCTTTTGGCGGTCTTTTGGTTGATTTTGCAAAGCAATCAGGTGCACACACAATCGTGCGCGGACTTCGTGCTATATCGGATTTTGAATATGAGTTCCAGATGGCAATGCTAAATAAAAAGCTTGCTCCAGATGTGGAAACTGTTTTTATGGTAACCAACTTAAATTGTTTATATATTAGTTCGAGTGTGGTTAAAGAAATTTGTCGCTACGGCGGCAATGCGGAAGGTTTAATACCTGAAGAAATCATTAAGGACATTACAGATAAAATCGAAAAAGGAGTGTAGACAATGGATATCGAAAAAATCATTGAGTCTATCGAGGAAAAAATTGACAGCTGCCCCACTATTCCTTTCTGGGGACGTGGCATCATTGACAAGGACGAGTTACTTGACATGCTTCAGGAAATGAAAAATAAATTGCCTGAAGAATTAAGTCAGGCAAAGTGGGTTAACAACGAACGTCAGAGAATCATAAATGACGCACAAAAAAGAGCCGAAACAATGGTTAGGGAAACTGAAGAAAAAATCGCTGCTATGGTTAACGAGCACGACATTACTCAGCAGGCTTACGCTAAAGCTAACCAAATCGTTGACAGTGCTCAGCAGAACTCAAGAGAAATCAGACTTGGTGCTAACCAGTATGCCGATGATGTTCTTCGCGCTTTGGAAGAAGAGCTTGTAAAAACAGCTGAAGCTATCCGCGCTAACAGAAACAGCAACAGATAACAGACTAACTAAGGTGTGGAAATGACTTTTCCACACCTTGTTTTCATAAAGTATATTTTCACGCTATTACCATATAATATACCATATTTTCAAAAAGTGAGGTATATTTTATGAAAAACTTTTTTAAATCCGCATTTATTGTGGCTATTCCCTTGATTGTGGGGGCTTTATCCGGTTTTTTAATCAGGAATAACGTCTATATCTATGACGTGCTTATAAAACCGCCTGCATCACTTCCAAACAATCTTTTTTCTGTTGTTTGGGGGATTCTTTATCTTGCTATGGGCATCGCTCTTTTGTTATATTTAAAGGGCAACTACTCCTCAGATGGCGTTACACTGTTTGCTTTTCAGCTTTTGCTTAACTTCTTCTGGCCTATAGTGTTCTTTAATTTCAGGGCGTTTTTAGCTGCATTTATATTGCTTGTTGTACTGTTTGTCTTTGTAGCACTTACAGTTTCGACATTTTACAAAACACGAAAATCCTCCGGTATAGTACTAATTCCATATCTTTTATTTTTAATATATGCCGGTTATCTTAACTTTGGAGTTTGGTTCTTAAATATGTAATTTTATGAGGTGGTTAATTTGGCAAGGACACAAAAACACAATTTCAAATTAAAAAATAAAGGCATATTAGCTGTCTTTATTTGTGTTTTGGTGCTTTTGGTATCATTCGTAGGCTTTACGGTAAAATATCTTACCTACAATAAGGTTTATCAGGGCGTCTACATAAACAATGTGGACGTATCAGGCTTAACAAGGGAAGAATTGGTTAAGCAGATTCCTGAAATTTTTGATATGTCTTTATCTAAAAATATAACCATAAAGGCAAGTGATGCTGAAATCAGTTTTGAGTCCTTGGAGGTAATGCCTGCACTCAATACAGAGGATATGGCAGATGAAGCCTTTTCTTACGGTCGCACCAAAAAGCTTTTTGCAAGATTTTCCGAGATAAACAATCTCAAGAAAAATCCAGTAAGCGTTGATTTTATGCTTTCTTTTGACGATGCAGCATTACAAAAAAAGATTGATTTACTCTCGCAAAACCTTGAAATAACTGCCGTTGACAATAAGATTGAATATAGCGATGACTCTTTGATTGTTACACGTGGCAAGGCTGGTCAGGGCATTATGTTTAGCGAGATTAAAGAAAGTCTGGAAGGCTGCCTTTTAGGCGACTGTTCCGTTATTAATGCAGAGCTTAAATACGTTGAACCCGAAGAAATAACTTATGAATACATAAGAAGATATACTGTAGAAAAACCCATCGACGCTGACTACAGAATAGAAAATCACAGAATTATATTTACAGAAAGTCAACCGGGCGTGTCAGTTAAAAAAGGCGATATTGAAGCAGCCATAAAAGAAGCCTCAAGCAATACAATAAATATTCCTGCAAAAATCACACAGCCCAAGGTTTCATCTGAAAGCTTACGCGAAACACTTCTTGCCCACGAGCTGGGAAGATACGCTACTGACTACTCCTCTTCCAGCGCTGACAGAGCATACAATATAAAGCTTGCCTGCGAAAAAATCAACGGCTATGTGCTTGCTCCCGGAGATGAGTTTTCTTACAATAACGTTGTAGGTCCAAGAACAGTTGAGCGTGGCTTCAGAGTTGCCAACGTATATGTAGGCAACACAGTTCAGCCCGGTGTGGGCGGCGGTATCTGTCAGGTATCCTCCACTATGTATAACGCAGTTGTTTTTGCTGATTTGGAGGTTACACAACGCAGAAACCATACTCTCCCCGTAGCCTACGTTCCTAACGGACGTGATGCTACAGTATCCTACGGTGGCACTGATTTTTGCTTCAAAAATAACACATCAATGCCTGTAGAAATACGCGCAATTACCGAGGGTGGCATAAATACGATTATCATCGTTGGAACAGACGAGCACCCCGAACGTGAAATAAAAATCGCAACCCAGCAGACAGGTACATCTTCTCCCAAGGTAGTAATACAGAAAGACCCCACATTGCCCGAAGGAGAAATAAAAGTAGAGAGCGCAGGAACAAACGGCAGCTCACATATTGCCTATAAAATTGTTTATGAAAACGGCGAAGAAGTTTCACGCACAGTTCTTTCAAAGAGCACTTATGCAGGTAAAGACAGAGTGGAAATCCACGGAACGATGGTGGTAGAACCTGAACCAAGCGAAACTCCTGCTCCCACAGAATCTCCTGTGCCAACAGAAACCTCTGCACCGACAGAGGAAATTCTTCAGGAATAGAGGTTAGAATATGAAATCGAAAGTAATGTTCGTATGCTCGGAATGTGGCTACGAATCACCAAAATGGATAGGTAAATGCCCCGATTGCGGTGGCTGGAATACATTGGCTGAGGAAGTCGTTGTAACATCAAAAACTTCTAAAAAAGTTACTCAGTCCTACTCTGCTCCCGTAAAACTATCTACTGTAAGCACTACCAAAGACACACGCATTGTATGCGGTATCGGCGAGCTTGACAGGGTTTTAGGCGGCGGCATTGTAGAGGGGTCTTTGGTTTTAGTTGGCGGCGAGCCCGGTATTGGTAAATCCACAATACTGCTCCAGCTTATAAAATCCTTAGAAAAAGACACAAGCTTTTTCTATGTTTCCGGCGAAGAATCAGAAAAGCAGCTTAAAATGCGGGCTGACCGACTTGGTATCACACAGGATTTTTATCTTTTAGCCGAAACCGACATCAACTCAGTAATTAAAAACGCACAGGATTTAAAACCTGATATATTGATAGTTGACTCAATTCAGACAATGTTTAATCCTGATATTGCATCTGCCCCCGGAACTGTCAGTCAGGTTCGTGACGTAACCTTATCACTTATGAAATTTGCAAAGGAAAATTCCATTGCAGTATTTATTGTAGGGCACGTTACAAAAGACGGAAATTTAGCCGGTCCTAAGGTGTTAGAGCATATGGTAGACTGTGTTCTTCACTTTGAGGGCGAGCGTCATCAAAGTCACAGAATACTAAGAGCTGTAAAAAACCGTTTCGGCTCTACCAACGAAATCGGTGTATTCGAAATGACAGGCGAGGGTTTGATAGAGGTCAAAAATCCCTCCTCTATGATGTTGGAAGGCAGACCGGAAAAAACATCAGGCTCAACCGTAATCTGCACATTAGAGGGCACACGACCCCTTCTTGCCGAGGTTCAGTCGCTGGTTTCACAGACCTTCTTCCCTGCTCCACGCAGAATGATGACCGGCGCTGACTTTAACCGTGTGAATATGCTTATTGCGGTTTTGGAAAAGCGTGTTGGATACAACCTCTCAAATCAGGATATTTATGTAAACATTGTAGGCGGTATGAGAATCGACGAGCCTGCAGCAGACTTAGGTATTATCTGTGCAATGGCTTCAGCATTTAAAAACGCCGAAATTCCGCCCGATATTGCGTTAATCGGCGAAGTTGGGTTAACAGGCGAGTTACGAGCAGTTGTACAGCTCGAAAAGCGCCTGAACGAATTAAAAAAGTTGGGTTTTGCAAAGTGCATAGTGCCTGACTCAAACAAAAAAGGACTTAACGTTCCTGCAGGACTTGATGTGCTTTATGCCAAAAATGTAACATCGGCACTTAAGATATTATTTTAAAAAAGAAGTCAGTAGCAAAAGCTACTGACTTCTTTTTTATCTGCTTTCTATTAGTTTCTTTACTTGCGGCACTCTGAATAAAAGCAGTGCACCAATTGTGGTCAGGATTAATTCAGGCAGCATATAGCTTCCGTTGTAGACTATTGAATACCAATAAACATTCCACCCATCAGGACACCAAACTGCAAATACGATTGCACCTGATATAAAATGAGAAATAAATCTCACAACGCAAGCAAGTGCTACACCTGCACACATTCCGATTGTGCCGTGTTTGCGAAAAGCTCCGGCAAGACCAATAGCGCCAAATGCAACTATGTAGTCAAATACCAAACATCCTACCCACGTAAGGGGCGTCATACCATAGCCCATAAGCTTGCCTAAATCAAGTGCTATCTGCACAAAAGCATAAATAGTTGATACAAATAGTCCTGTTTTTGTCCCATAGCAGATTGCAACTGCTGCCACCGGCAACATACTAAGCAGTGTAATAGAACCACCTAACGGCAATTCATACACCTTTACCATAGATAGTACTGCTGACAATGCAATCATTACTGCAGAAAGGGTCATCTTTTTTGTGTTCATTTTTCCTCTTCCTTTCGTATTAAAAAATAAAAGATGCACCCAATCCGGGTGCATCCCATAATACGAAAGATGAATAGTAACTCCCTTCGTTGGCATTACCCAAATCAGGTTATAAGGGTCGAAGTTAGATTACTTCATCTCAGTCCGCCTACGGACTCCCCTGTTAACAAGTAAATTTTATCACTTATTTATTCTTCTGTCAATAGGTTTTCAGGATTTTCAATACTTTCTGCAACTGCCAAAGGCATTGCACTTTCAGAATCATAAGGCAGAACAATTGTAAAGGTACTGCCCTTTTCTTCCTCACTGGATACTTCAATATATCCGCCGTGAAGCTTTACTGCATCCATCGCAATAGACAAGCCAAGACCTGTGCCACCTGTATCACGGGCACGTGCTTTGTCTACCCTATAGAATCTATCAAAGATTTTTTGAATTTCATCTTTGGGAATACCGATACCTGTATCGGATATTCTAATTAGAATATTACCTAAATCTCGCATAACCTCCATCTTTACACTACCGCCGTTTTCGGTATATTTAATAGAGTTATCCGCAATGTTATATATCGACTCTGTGATACTGTCACGGTCAATGGGAATTAAAACATCATCATCGGGTTTTGTAAGTGTAAAGCTGATTTCTTTGTTTTCTGCCAAAGGTGTAAGCTTTTCAAAAACCTCCTGAGTTATTTCGCAAACAGATGTAAATTCCTGTTTCATTCGGCTTGTCTGGTCCATTTTGGTAAGGTCCAAAAGACGCTGGACAATTCTGGTCAGGCGCTCAACCTCTGCTCCCATATCGTTTAAAAATTCCTTTACAAACTGGGGATCAGGGTGTGGCGTTTGTATCAGCGAATCAGACAAAAGCTTGATAATGGAAAGTGGCGTTTTTAGCTCGTGAGAAGCGTCCGACACAAAGGCTCGACGTTTTTCTTCAAGCTCGTCTACTCTGTCTATCAGCTCATTAAAAGCAACAACCAAATCGCCAACCTCATCACGGCTGACAAGGTCACATTTCTGCAGCTTATCCTTGGGCATATCCTTAATAAAGGTTGTCAGCTTTACAATAGGTTTAGTAAGCACTGTTGCAACAAACACACCCAAAGCAAAAACAAAAGCTATAATAATAAAACCAAATATAAGTATTGCCCAGGTGATGTGGCTTATAAGCCCGTCAATATCATCGCCTGACGACGTAACCAGTACAGAGCCTATTGTACTGCCTCCCTTTATAACCGGAACGGCAGCCTCTATAATCCATTCTCCGTCAACGCTGTAATATGATGAGGTGTTTGTGTTGTTAATCAAAACCTCCGTAACAGGAGCATAAACCAAAAGCTTACCGCTATAGCCGCCCTCTGTATAGGAATCGTAAAACACCTTGGTCTGGCTATCTGTTATAATAACTCGAAAACCCGCCTCAACAGGCATAGTTTCCATAGACCTTGCGATTTTCTTTTCATCAAATTCAGGAATATCAATACTAGCAACAATGTTTGCACGGGTTAATACCTGCTGTTTTTTCTGTTCAAGCAGATAGGTACGCAGTGTGCTCACCATATATGATGAGAGTATCAGCAAAACTAAGGCTGCAATAATCAGGTATGTAGCTACAATTTTATTTTTTATGCTGAAAAGATTTTTCTTAAACTTCTTTAAAATAGTAACCTACCCCCCACTTTGTATGGATAAAGCGAGGCTCTGCAGGATTTTCCTCGATTTTTTCACGGAGGCGACGAACGTGAACGTCAACTGTTCTCACATCTCCGGGATAATCGTATCCCCAGACTATATCCAAAAGGTTTTCTCTTGAATATACCTTGCCTGCATTACATACAAAAAGGTCTATTAAATCAAATTCCTTGG
Organism: Congzhengia sp.; assembly: GCA_045545755.1. GTDB lineage: Bacteria > Bacillota > Clostridia > UBA1381 > UBA9506 > Congzhengia. Next base: position 19,260 of record JAZQBQ010000003.1, read on the forward strand.
CTGTCAGCTCAACAATACGCTCACCAACGGCTACACGTCTTAAGTTGTAGTCAAGCGTAACGCTGCCTACATTTATCATAGACTCCTGCTTTGATACATTGTCAACAGGTGTCATACGGCGCAATACCGCCTTAACACGAGCCTTAAGCTCTAAAATGTTAAAGGGCTTTGTCAAGTAGTCGTCTGCACCGTACTCAAGACCTAAAATTTTATCCATATCATCAGCTTTTGCAGTAAGCATTATAATGGGAACATTTGAAGTTTCCCTTACCTTCTGACATACTTCCAATCCATCCATTTTAGGAAGCATCAAATCAAGAACAATTAAATCTATATTCTGACTTTTGGCAATCCTTACAGCCTCTTCTCCGTCACCGGCAGTTTCAACTTCATAACCATCCTGCTCGAAATTGAATTTAAGAC
>JAZQBQ010000004.1:0-8836 GCA_045545755.1 Congzhengia sp.
ACTCCGTTGCTGCTCCTCTTTCGCAAAAAAGTCGCACTCGGCTCGTCTGTTCGCTTGTAAACGCGTTCACAACGACTCGCTGTCGTCACCAACTTTTTGCGATTATTTATCCGACAGTATAATCATATCGTACTTACAACAAATAAAACCACGCATATTGCGTGGTCTTATTTGTTGTATTTTCGATTTTTTTCTATATTACCAATCCGCCGTTGGGAGAAAGTACCTGACCTGTTGTAAATGCTGAATATTCTTCGTCGGCTAAGAAAAAAATCGCCTTTGCAATATCTTCGGCTTTGCCGATTTTACCAAGAGGTGTTTCCTCGATTACGCCCTGTATATCCTCTGGGGTTAAGTTTGCGTTCATTTCAGTATCAATTAGCCCCGGAGCAACGCAGTTTACACGGATGTTTGAGGGTGCTAATTCCTGCGCCAATGCTTTTGTAAGACCGATTACAGCAGCTTTTGCAGCAGAATATGCCACCTCGCAGGAGGCACCCGAAATCCCCCACATAGAGGAAACATTTACGATAGAGCCTGATTTTCTATTTATCATCTGGGGAAGCACGGCTGACAAAACGTTATATATGCCGTCAACGTTAACAGAAAACATCCTGCGCCAGTCGTCAGGTGTTATGTCTGTGAATATTTTTTGCTGGGCAATGCCCGCATTATTTACAATCACATCTATATGCCCCAAATCTTGAGTGCATCTATCTATGATTGCACGCATCTGCTTATAATCTCCCACGTCGCCCTGATAGCAGAAAGCTCTTGTGCCCATAGCGTGAATACGATTTAGAACCTCGTCGGCTCTTTCTTTATTGTTCAGATAATTTATACCCACATCGTAGCCTTGTTGTGCAAAATAGATTGCACAAGCCTTTCCGATACCACGGGAAGCGCCTGTTATAAATACTGTCTTTTTCATAAGTACACCTCAAATCTATATTTAATTTTATCACAAAGTAAATATTAATTCAAGTCCTCAGGAATTTCTTCTTCAACAGATACTGCAATATTTTCCAAATACTCAGCTTTGACGGTTACTTCTATTGTAGTATCGTTTATGACCTTGTAGGTTGAGTCGAAGCTCTTTAATACAGAGTCGGGCTGAACCTCTTCTTCTAACTGTTTTTTTATTTGGGCTATGCCAAAGTCAGCCATAGTTTCCTCGGTTAGAATTTCTTCCTGCAGTTCCACTTCGTCATACTTTTTTGTTATAAGCTTTATACCAAACAAGGAAAAGGTATTCTCATGAACATCATAATTTTCATATGGTGGGGTATCTGTGTGGAACACGTTTAACTTTTTGCCGAAAAAGTCAATTGTGTAGTGTGTTCTGTGCTTTCCTGTTTCGTTTCTTAAGGTCGAAATGCGGGAAAATATTTCGCGCCTTTCGTACCACACACGGGCAAAAACATCTGCGTCAGCCCGTACATACCGAATGTCTTGTCGTATGGTGCTGGGGATTTTACCTGTTACCAATACTGTACCCTCAAGCACAGTATCGCCCTCTGACACCACAGGCACGCCGCCTCGCACTGTCATTTTTTCGATTAGTGCGTCGCATTTTGCGATAACATTTACATAATCGGTAATAGCCTCCATCTGTGGAGCTTCAATATCCTCACGCACATCGACTATAACCCTTGAGCCTTTTGCGTCAACCCACAACCAGGCAAGCTCAGGAATGGACAAAAGTGCGTTTTTCTTAAGCTCTGCAGGGTCTATATTTCTTCGCAAAGCTCCCACTTTTAAGCCTGAATCTTTTAATACAGACAGTATTTTTTCCTCGGGGATTTTGTAGTTTCCTGTAATGTCAATCTGCCACACAAACTGATTTGCGCCGATAACCAGCAGCAAAAAAATAAAAGCGCCAAAAAGAGCAATTTTCCGCCTTTTGTATCGCTTGAGAAAAAAGGGAAAGCCGTGCTTTATGTTTATATGCACACGCACTCCTGTGTGGAATGTAATGGTTGGCAATTTGCGAAAAGCAGGAACGGAAATTTTGCAGCGTATGGAGTGGGCAGATATTCTCTTAATATCCCATAACAGGATATTTTTTGCTGCACATACGTTAATGAAACGTTCGCAAAATCTGCCTGTTACAGTTATGGTAAGATAACCCTTTAAGTATCTTGTAATTTCGGGAATAAACAATATATCAACTCCGTATTTTGGAAAATTCTAAAGATAAAATCTCGCCAGAAACTGCGATTTCGTCGTCGCAAATTACACCAATGTCGAGATTATCGCCGCCGATAGAAATAAGCATATCCTTGGTACAAAGGGTAATTTTATCGGTTTCGTATTCTAATATTGATTTGTAATTTTCAATTCTTAAGTCGCAGTTCGACATCATAGTGAGCCTGGGAGCGCCCAGCATTACATCTTCAGGAATATCTAAGGTTTTAGCGATTTTTTTCGGTACACTTCTTTTTGCCTTTTTGCGTCGCATAGCGTTCACCTCCGTAATACTTATGCGCACAAATTCATATTAATTACAGGAGGTGTGCCTATGAAATACAAGAAATTTTTAATGACCATTATTTTGTTTTTGGCAATATTTGCTTTAATATCAAAGACGGAGGTTGTGACTTCTGCTGCGATTGACACCCTGTTGCTGTGTGCCACGTCGGTTATTCCTGCACTTTTTCCGTTTTTTGTACTGACGGGACTTATGGTAAATTGCGGTGTTGTCACTCTTTTGGGCAAATTTCTGTCGCCTGTAGCAAATAAGCTTTTTAAGACCTCGGGTACGGGGGCAGTAGTGTTTGTTATAGGTATTTTGTGTGGATACCCCACAGGAGCAAAGGTAATCTCAGAGCTTTATCTTTCGGGTAAATTGTCACAAGACGAATCAGAGCGCCTGCTTGCCTTTTGTAATAATTCCGGACCGCTTTTTGTAATCGGCGCTGTAGGCGTAGGGATGCTTGGAAATAAAAATTTAGGAATTTTAATTTACTGCATACACGTCATTTCTGCGATTATCACAGGTGTGTTTTTGTCCCTTTTTGCCAAAGAACAGGACAGTACAGTTTCAGTAAATGTAAGCGCACAATCATTTGGCGAAGCCTTTACCGACAGCGTGGAGTCAGCCGTAAAATCAATCCTTAATGTGTGCGGCTATGTAGTATTTTTTGGTTGCTTGGTTGCTGTCATCAAACCTTATATCCCAGGCGTTTTTATAAATTCTTTGTTTGAAGTTACCGTTGGCGCAAAAGACATCATATCAAGTGGATTACGAAATAGTGAAATGCTCACTCTTTTGTCAGGTACAATAGGCTTTGGAGGTTTGTGCGTGCTTTTTCAGGTTAGGGGAGCTGTGGCACATACTAAGCTTTCTGTGGTCTGCTATCTTTTCGGCAAAACTCTGCAGATGACAGTATCTATGGCGCTGATGAGAATTTATCTGCTTGCAAACCGCAATGTGACAGTATTCGCACCTGTATCAAAACCACATATAACCTTTCAGGTGTCGTATGTGATTTTGTTTATATTTTTGCTATGTGCCGTATTTACCCTCAGGCGTTTGACAAAGAAAACCTGATGTGATATATTTTTTCTATAATACTAAGGAGAAAGGTTATGTTTTCTTATACGCTTGACAATAAAAGATACCATACCCTGAATTACCACCTTACAAAAACCTTTGGCGAAAAAGTTTACAAGGCGGTAATTGATGCAGGGTTTACCTGTCCTAATATTGACGGCAGATGCGGTTATGGCGGTTGCGCTTATTGCTCTGATGGCTCAGGAGAATTTACCAATGATGCGACACTTTCAATAACTGAGCAGCTGCAGAAAGAATATGACAGAATATCAAAAAAGCATAAAAATCCAAAGCTGATTGCCTACTTTCAGGCGCACACAAATACTTATGCGCCTGTTGAAGTCTTAAGAGCAAAGTATGCCGAGGCTCTCGTCTTTCCTGATGTGGTGGGGCTGAGTATTGCTACAAGGGCAGATTGTATTGATGAAGAAATAGCAGACTTACTGGCAGGATTTGCACAACAAACTTACCTGACAGTAGAATTGGGCTTGCAGACAGTAAATGACGAAACGGCGGCTGATTTTAATCGTGGCTATAACTACGATATATTCCTGTCAGCCTACAAGCTTTTAAAGGACAGAAATATCCGTGTTTGCGTACATATAATAAACGGACTTATGAATGAAACAAAAGAAGATATGATAACTACGGCAAAAGAGGTGGGCAGTCTTCGCCCTGATGCGGTAAAAATTCATCTTTTGCACATAGTACAGGGCACTGAATATGCCCGACTTTTTCATGAGAACAAGCTGACACCTATGACGAAAGACGCATACATTGACACGGTTTGCCGACAACTGGAGTACTTACCGCCAGAAACTGTAATCGAGCGTATAACAGGCGATGGCGGCAGAGATACGTTAATTGCTCCACGTTGGAGTCTTGATAAAATTTCAGTTTTATGCGCAATAGACAAAGAAATGGCGGCAAGAAACACATATCAGGGGATATTTTTTCTTGACTAAATTCGTAATTTATAGTAAAATGAATTGTATGTATATTCATCTACGAAAGGGTTGAGATAAATGGAAAAATTAGGTCTTAACGAAATACGTGAAAAATTCCTTTCATTCTACGAATCAAAGGAACATTTAAGATTAAAGAGCTTTTCGCTGGTTCCGGAAAATGACCCCAGCTTGCTTTTGATTAACGCTGGTATGGCACCGCTGAAGCCTTACTTTACAGGCAGACAGAAGCCCCCCAAGTCAAGAGTTACAACTTGTCAGAAATGTATCCGTACACCTGACATTGAGAGCGTGGGCAAAACCGCTCGCCACGGTACATTCTTTGAAATGCTGGGCAACTTTTCATTCGGCGACTATTTTAAACACGATGCCACAAAGTGGGCATGGGAGTTTGTGACAGAAGAATTAAAACTTCCCAAAGATAGAGTTTGGATTTCAGTATATGAAGAAGATGACGAGGCTATCGACATCTGGGCAAAGTTTGTGGGCGTCGACCGTGACCATATTGTGAAAATGGGCAAGGAGGACAACTTCTGGGAAATCGGACAAGGTCCCTGCGGTCCCTGTTCTGAACTTTACTTTGACAGAGGCGAAGAATTCGGCTGTGGTTCTCCCGATTGTAAGGTAGGCTGCGAGTGTGACAGATTTGTTGAATTCTGGAATCTTGTTTTCACTCAGTTTGACAAGCAGGAAGACGGCACATATTTGCCCTTAGAGCATCCCAATATCGACACAGGTATGGGGCTAGAGCGTATTGCCTGCATTATGCAGGGCGTAACATCTATTTTTGATGTAGACACTATCAAGAGCATCCGTGAGGCAGTTTGTGCTAAGGCGAATGTTGAATATGGTAAATCATCAGAAACAGACGTTTCCATCCGTGTTGTAACAGACCATATAAGAAGTACAGTATTTATGATGTCCGACGGCGTAAATCCCTCAAACGAGGGCAGAGGCTATGTTTTAAGAAGACTACTGCGCCGTGCTGCACGTCACGCAAGATTACTGGGAATTTCCGGCACGTTCCTTTATGAATTGGCGGATAAGGTTATTGAGGCATCAAAGGATGCTTACCCTGAGCTTGCCGAAAAAGGTGATTTAATTAAGAATAAAATTCAAAAAGAAGAAGAGCGTTTCGCACAGACAATTGACGCAGGCTTTGCTATCCTTAACACGTTTTTGGAAGAGGGCAGTGGCAAGGTATTCTCAGGCGAAAACGCATTTAAACTATACGACACATACGGTTTCCCCATTGACTTAACAAGAGAAATCTTAGCAGAAAAAGGCATAGAAATCGACGAAGAAGGCTTTAAGCGTGAAATGGATGAGCAGCGTGCAAGAGCAAGAGCAAGCGCTAAAATGACCGAGGTTGGCTGGGAAGACAAAATCGCAGATGCATTAGTTTCTGTTGAGCCTACTGAATTTGTAGGTTATGAAGCATTAAGTGCTGATGCCAAGGTAATTTTAGTGCTCAACGACACAGAGGGCAAAGATACATTAGATGCCGGCGACACAGGTATCGTAGTTTTAGATAAAACACCCTTCTACGGCGAGGGCGGCGGCGAGGTTGGCGACATAGGCACAATCGCAGGTGCAGATGTTACTGACACCAAGAAAACCCCCGACGGCAAATACTATCACTTTGTGAAAGTATCAGAGGGCAGTATTTCTGCAGGCGATATTGTTCGTGCATGCGTATCAGTTACAGCACGTACACTTATTCAGGCAAACCACAGCGCAACGCACCTGTTAGATTCAGCGCTAAAGAATGCTTTAGGCGATGCTGTAACACAGTCAGGCTCGCTTGTATCTTGTGACAGATTAAGATTTGATTTCACATTGGATAGAGCAGTAACAGCTGAAGAATTAGAGAGTGTTGAAGCTGAAGTAAATACAAAAATCTTAGAAGCACTCCCCGTTAAATGGGAAGAAATGCCCATAGATAAGGCAAAAGAAATGGGCGCAGTGGCGGTATTCGGCGATAAATACGGCGAAGTTGTCAGAGTAGTTTCTATGGGAGATTATTCTGTGGAGCTTTGCGGCGGTTGCCACGTTTCCAACACATCACAGATTGGCTTGTTTAAGATAATCGGAGAGACAGGCGTAGCAGCAGGCATCAGAAGAATTGAAGCTGTAACCGGCTTAGGCGTTTTGGCAGAGCTTAAAAGGGCTGAGAGTACAATTGCCGAAGTGGCAGAAAACTTAAAGTGCGGCATAGGCGATGTAGCAAAGAAAGCACAGTCAGTTGTGGCTGAAATTAAGACGTTAGAGAGTAAAATCGAAAGTCTTAACGCAAAACTTGCCGGCGGTGCGGCTGATGAAATAATGAACAACGCAAAAGAAATCAACGGCATAACAGTAGTTTGCGGCAGAGTTGATGGAGCAAATGTAGATGCACTCAGAAACTTAGGTGACAGCTTTAAAGCAAAGCTTGACTGCGGTGTGATAGTTTTGGCATCAAGCGACAACGGCAAGGTGTCTATCGTTTCCATGGCAACTAAGGATGCTGTATCACGCGGTGCTCATGCAGGAAATATTGTTCGCGAGGTAGCAAAAGTATGCGGCGGCGGTGGTGGCGGTAAGCCTGAAAGTGCACAGGCAGGAGCTAAAGACGCATCTAAGATAGAAGAGGCATTAGAGCTTGTATATTCAATAGTTGAAAAGCTTTAAAAAACCCTTGACAAATAGATTTGTTTTATGTATAATACTAGATTGGAACTGCATGTGCAGTTTATCCTTGCTCCGAAGAGAATTCGGGGCCGAAGACCAGAAGGAGGTGTAAAGAATGTCAGAAGTAATCAATAAGTACGAAACTATCTTTGTAGTTGACGCGTCTTTGGAAGAAGAAGCTATCGCGGGTATTGTTGAGAAGTTCAAAACATTAATCAGCAAAGCAGGTGAAGTTGAATCTGTTGAAGAATGGGGTAAGAGAAGACTCGCATATCCTATCGATTTCAAAACAGAAGGCTACTACGTGCTGGTTAACTTTAGCGCTAAGGGCGATTTCCCCGCTGAACTCGACCGTATCTACAACATCACAGATGGCTTATTAAGAAGCATCATCATCAAAAAAGACGAAAAGAATGCTAATGCGTAATTGCTAAGCATTGGAGGGTAACAACTTATGAACAAAGTTATTTTAGTAGGCAGATTAACTAAAGATCCCGAACTTCGTGCTACAACATCAGGCGTTTCAGTTTGCAGCTTTACAGTTGCATGCGACAGACGTTTTGTAAAGCAAGGCGAAGAAAGAAAAGCTGACTTTATTAACTGTATTGCTTGGCGTCAGTCTGGCGAATCTATTGCAAAGTACTTTACCAAAGGTACAAGAATTGCATTAGAGGGCTCTATCCAGACAAGAACATGGCAGGACTCAGAGGGCAAAAATCGCTACGCGACAGAAGTTGTTGTAGAACAGTGGGAATTTGCTCAGAGTAAGTCAGAGGGCGGGGCAAATTTCGCTCCTGCATCAAACTCAGGTCTTTATCCCATCGAAGAACCTTCAGCTCCTGCTGTTGGGGACATCGACGGATTTATGCCTATCGAAGAAGACGATTTGCCCTTCTAAATTTTAGTCAACTGTAAAGGAGGAAAATTAAAATGGCAGAAAAACCTATGGCAAGAAATCGTAGAGCAAAGAAAAAGGTTTGCTCATTTTGTCAGGATAAAGTAACAAGCATCGATTACAAAGACGTTGCAAAGTTAAGAAGATACGTTTCTGAACGTGCTAAGATTCTTCCCAGAAGAATTACAGGTACATGTGCTAAGCACCAGAGACAGCTCACAGAAGCTATCAAAAGAGCAAGACATATTGCGCTTTTACCTTTTAGCGCTGAATAATTAAATGATTACACCGCATCTTATGATGCGGTGTTTTTTTATTGAATTGCTTATATGATTGTGCTATACTGTAAGTGTAATCGTTCAAGGATTCTAAGAAGATTGTGTCGAATGTTGTAGAGAAGAGCTAGAGACTTTCTAGAGGTGATTGTATGTATAGTATTATTAATACAATTTTAATGGTACTGTTTTTATTGTGCTGGATTTTGGTTATTAGGAAGATTATTATTAACAAGTTTTCAACTGTCAAAACAGCTAAGGCAAAAGTTGTTGACAAATATAAGCCTGATATAGTTTCTAATTATCCAGGCACATTTAAACCAGAGCGTTACATAGTTGTTTTTGCGACAAAGGATAAAAAGCTTTCGTTCGATGTTTCTGAATTTTCGTATGAAAATTATAGAATTAATGAAAAAGGAACTCTGAAATATAAAGGAAATAAAATTATAAGTTTTCAATAATTTTTTTGGTCCTG
>JAZQBQ010000005.1:0-13685 GCA_045545755.1 Congzhengia sp.
CACAATCTCATCGATAATTATCTGTGGTGTGTTTGGTGTTCCTTTTTTTCTTGGCATAAAAATACCTCCTATGGTAGTTTCTTTTATTCTACCATAGGAGGTCCTTTTTTGTCATTGTCCGTTTTTACTGGACTTGTTCAACACGGCCTGTCTTTTTTTATTTCACTCTTATGGGCGATGTCTTGTAGTCTAATCCTGCAGGCTTGTCAGTCAAAATAGAGTAGATATCTGTTGCCAGCAGGTCTTTTTCCAACATAATTTTATAGTCTTCTGTATCCGGCTTTGCATCTGCTACCTTTGTAATGATAGGTATTTTTGATACCTTTTTCATTTTAGCAAGCAACTCCTGACCTCGAGAATTAAACGCCAAAATTCGAGCGTACTGAGGTTCAAATTCTGTATGGTAATCCTTGATACCTAATAGCGAATTAACGCAAATACGGTCAATTCTCGTCCTTGTATAACGCTTTGACTTTACAGCTTCAACTAATTCTTCGCAGGTGGTTGATGTCTGTGAAGCTTTTTTAAATTTGTTCTCAAGTCCTTCTGCCATATCACAAATTTGCTGTAAAGCTTCGAGCCTTTCCTTTCTGAAATGATACAATACCAGATTGTCATAAGCCTTTATATCATAAGTTGTTCGTACTTCGGTAGGAATTAATACATCGACGCTTTCCTTGTTATGAATTTTATCTCTTATTTCGGATGCCGAAACAAAATCAAAATTTCGCAACAATGTTTTTGGCTCAATGCTGCTGTTTAATTCCGCTAAAGCATTGATGTACTCAAGTGAGAGAATGTTGTTGGGCGATGATATAAGGCTTTTGTCAATATTGGGGTAGTGGTCACGCAAAATTTGTGCTCGTGCAGCAGGGTAGCTTAGTCCTGTTTTTAACTGATCTTCCAAAAGTGCTTTAAATTCAGCAGAGTTGATAACACCCGCCACGGTCTTTAGTGTATCTATGTCGCCGCACTCGCTGCCAAATGACAGATAATCCACAACACCTAACTTATCCAGTAGCTTTACAGCACCAGAAGCAAAGCGCTGTGCAGATTGGGCGGAGTAGACCACAGGTAACTCAATGACTAAGTCAGCGCCGTTGGATACCGCATCACATGCTCGTGTCCACTTATCATATATTGCAGGTGCACCACGTTGCACAAAGCTTCCGCTCATAAGACATATAACGGCATTTGCACTAAGCACCTCTTTGTGATGAGTAAGCTGATAGTTATGTCCGTTGTGAAAAGGATTGTATTCACATATTACTGCCATTGTGCTCAATAGCTACACCTCCCGATACAAAAAATCTCCGGAAGGGTATTCCGGAGATAATATTTTGTGATTTTAAAAAGAAATTATTTAACCATGCTTGCAACTTCTTCAGCAAAGTTGTCTTCTTTCTTTTCGATACCTTCGCCCTTTTCGAATCTAACGAAATCAACGATTTTGATTTCTGTTCCGATTGCTTTTGCGATTGTATCAGCGTATTTTGCAACTGTTAATTCGTCATCCTTAATGAACGCCTGGTCAACAAGACAGATTTCCTTGAAATATTTGTTGATACGACCTGCAACCATCTTTTCAGCGATAGCAGCGGGCTTGCCTTCGTTCATAGCCTGAGCCATTAAGATTTCTGTTTCTTTAGCAACTACGTCAGCGGGAACAGCATCACGATTTAAGAACTGAGCGTTGAAAGCTGCAATCTGCATTGCAACGTCACGTGCAAATTCTTTGAATTCAGGAGCTTCTGCTTTAGCGCTATCTGCAACTTCAAACTTAACCATAACACCGATTTTGCCACCTGCGTGGATGTATGTTTCAACAACGCCATCGAAACGAGCAAATCTTCTGATTGACATATTTTCGCCGATTGTAGCGATTTTGTTAACTAAAGCATCTTTTACTGTGCCTTCGCCTGCGATGAAGTTTTCAGCTAAAAGTGCATCAACATCAGCGGGGTTGTTAACATTAATCTGCTTAGCAACATCTGCAACGAACTGTAAGAACTCATCGTTTTTAGCAACGAAGTCTGTTTCAGAGTTAACTTCCAAAACAACACCAACGCCGTTTTCAACGTTAGCATATACAATACCGTCAGCAGCAACTCTGCCTGATTTCTTTTCAGCAGTAGCCAAGCCTTTTTCTCTTAAAAATTCTATAGCTTTTTCCTGATCACCGTCTGTAGCAGAAAGAGCCTTCTTGCAGTCCATCATACCACAGCCTGTGATTTCTCTTAAAGTCTTAACATCAGCAGCTGTAAAAGCCATTGTGATTACCTCCAAAATGATTATTCGCTGATTTCTTCAGCGTTTTCTACTGCAACTTCTGCAGCGGGAAGAGCGTCAACGCCCTGTTTGCCTTCGATAATAGCGTTAGCGATTGTTGAAGCGATGAGTTTTACCGCACGGATAGCATCATCGTTGCCGGGGATTACGTAATCTACGTCTTCAGGATCGCAGTTTGTATCTACGATAGCAACAACGGGGATACCGAGTTTCTTTGCTTCTTCAATAGCGATTTTTTCTTTTCTGGGGTCAACTACGAATAAAGCACCGGGGAGTTTCTTCATATCTTTGATACCGCCTAAGTACTTTTCGAGTTTTTCACGTTCTGCCTTTAAGTTGATAACTTCTTTCTTGGGGAGAAGATCGAATGTGCCGTCTTCTTCCATTTTTGTGAGCTGTTCCAGTCTGTCGATTCTCTTTTTGATTGTTTTGAAGTTTGTCATCATACCGCCGTGCCAACGAGCGTTAACCCAGTACATGCCAACACGTTCAGCTTCTTCTTTGATAGAATCCTGAGCCTGCTTCTTTGTACCAACAAAGAGAACTTCCTTACCTGATTCAGCTACTTCCTTAATGAAAGCATAAGCTTCCTCAATTTTCTTAACGGTTTTCTGCAAGTCGATGATGTAGATACCGTTTCTTTCTGTGAAGATGTACTCAGCCATTTTGGGGTTCCATCTTCTTGTCTGATGTCCGAAATGGACGCCTGCTTCAAGCAGTTGTTTCATTGAAATTACTGACATTTAAGTCACCTCCGGTTTTATTTGCAATCCTCCACACAAGTCATATTCTACAGGAACCCAAGCATTGGGCACCACCTGCAAAATCATTGCGTGTGCGTATTTTTGCCTTAAATACTATACCACAAAGTTTTATAAATTTCAAGTACTTTTTTTATTTTTTTCAAAAATATGTAAAATACCCTGAAAAACTGCATTATTTGGGGAGTTTTAGGGCAGAAATTTTATTGACAATTTATACTGGATATATTATAATAAATTAGATAGATAATATATATTAAGGAAAATATTGCTATGAACGGTGTAAAGAAAACTTTAAAAACCGCAGGCTTTATGGTAATGGCAACGCTTCTTGCTAAGTTTATGGGTATGTATAGAGACGTTCTTTTTGCTGCTCTTTACGGCACAAGTGGAGAAGCTATAGCTTATCAGACTGCATCGCGTATACCGCTTTTGTTTTTTGATATAGCATTAGGAAGTGCCATCTCCTCTTCCTTTATACCTGTTTTCAATGAGTATTTAGGCAAGGGTGAAAAAGAAAAAGCCGCAGAGTTTTCAAACAGCTTTTTAAATATTATATTTTTGATTACTGCACTAATTTGTGCAATTGGTGTAATTTTTCGTGGCCCTATTGTGGGATTACTGGGTAAAGGCTTAGCACCTGAAGTTAAGATGCTTTCAAGTCAGCTTGTAGCCATAATGTTTCCCTCGATGATTTTTACGGCACTGGCATATTCCTTGACGGGAGTACTTCAGTCCTACGGCGAATTTAACGCCCCTGCTGCAATAAGCCTTGTGTCTAACGGCATAATGGTTGTTTACTTGCTTGTTGCAAAGAATAGTCTGGGTATAGAGGGCGTATCTGTTGCTATGCTTATTGCCTGGGCATTTCAGCTTGTTGTGCTGATACCTTCGCTAATTAAGAAAAAGTACAGCTACCGCCCTAAGATAAACTTAAAAAATGAGGGGTTAGTAAAAGCGCTGAAGCTTGCAATACCTATACTTATCAGCTCGTGGGTACAGCCGATAAATACAATGGTCAATATGTTTTTGGCATCGTTTTTAAACGGCGGACAGGCTGTTTCAGCATTGGAATATGCAAATAAACTCTACATCATATTTGTTGGTGTTATTACTTATGCGGTATCAAACCTGATTTTCCCGTCAATTTCACGACTTGCGGCGGAAAAAGATAAAAAGCAAGAATTTACCGATGTTTTAAAAACTGCCGTTGGCAGCGTGCTTTTTATTCTCATTCCCATTATGATAGTATTCCTGGTAATGCGAGTAGAGATTATAAAATTTGTGTATGAGCGTGGTGCGTTTGGTACAGAAGAAACAGCACTTACTTCAACTGCGCTTTTGTGGTATTCCTTTGGTATGCTTGGCTATGGCTTACAGGAAATGCTCAATAAAGCTTTTTACGCTGAACAAAACGGCAAAACCCCAATGAGAGTATCTGTAGTTGGAATTTTATTAAACATCGCTTTAAGCTTTGTTTTTGTCCGTGGGCTCGACATCGGCATCGCAGGCTTGCCCTTGGCAGCATCAATTGCTTCGACCTTTATGGCGCTGGTATTAGCGACACTTTTAGGCAGACGATATCGAATTTTTGATAAAAGATTTTTAGTAAATATTTTAAAAACCGTAGTTGCAGCGGCGATAATGATAGTTGTGATAATTCCTGTGTCATCTGTCGGCTATAATGAAGATTTCTTGGGAAGATTTCTGGCATTAGTACTTCCGTCGGCGGCAGGTGTTGTAGCTTATGTGGTGGTTGCAGTTGTGCTGAAAACTAGCGAAATGAAAATGATTTTGGATATTTTTAAAAAGAGGAGTGTGAAAAATGAGCAGTAAGGTATTTTCTTGTGCAGAAAAGGCTCTCATAAAGCTTAATAAATGGTACGAAGCAAGCTCGGCAGCAAAAGCTTTTAATAAAGTTTGGGAATTCCTTGGCAACGCTTTTTGCGGCTCTTTCATTCACCGCTTTTTTTCACCCAGCGAACGTAAAAACATCTGGGACAACAGTATCTTCGGTAAAACAGTTAATTTGCCAAAGAATTTTATCTTATTTTTGCAGAAAAAACTTTCTGCGCCTATTAGCAGTATGGTGGCAAACAGTATGCTTTGTCAAGGCATTTCCAACTGGGCAAATGTATCTGTTCGCCTTTACGGTACAGTGATGTTAGCCTTTGGTATCTTACTTGGAGCTTTAAAGTATAACCAATTAGTGACTGTTGCAATCTCTTTGCTGGCGGCAGTTTTGGGAGTTTTGTTTATTTTGATAGATAGAAGCATCAATGAGCTGACAGAGGGCAGCCTGATTGTAAGGCTGATTGGCGAAATCTTTTCAGATTTAACAAAGAATCATAAAGAAAGCATACAAACAACGAAAATGCAATTGATAGCATCAGGAATTTTTGGAGCCTTTTTGGCAATTATATGTTTCATTATCGGCGTTAAATACTTTATAGTGGGTGCTGTTGGCATAATCGGTCTGACTTTTTTAGTTAAGTACCTGCCCTTGGGCATATTTATGACAGTAGCTCTTTCGCCCCTACTTCCTACAATGGTGCTTGTAGGTCTTAGTGTTTTGTGTGCAATAATATTTGTGTTGCACGTAGTTAAAAATTCAGAATTTAAATTTGCGAAAAGTCCTATGAATGCAGTTATTGCTTTTTTTATAATAGCTCTTTTGTGGGGTTGTATAAATTCATTTGATGTAATGTCATCTGTGCGTCAGGTAATGGTGCACGTAAGCTTTATTATCTTTTACTTTGTAGTGATAAACACCATAAGAACAAAAAGAGCATGGCTGGCTTTGATAAAGGTATTCTTAGCGTCAGCGTTACTGGTAGCAATTTACGGAGTTATACAGAACTTCACAGGTGTGTCATCTACCGAGAGTTGGATTGACGAGGAAATGTTTACAGATATTAAAGTAAGAGTGTATTCTTTCTTCAATAATCCCAACGTGCTGGGGGAATTTTTAGTTCTTACTATTCCAGTTATGGCGGCTCTTGTGTGGAACAATGTACGAGAGGAGCACAGAACTTTATTTGGCATAGCGCTAATTCTTATGGCGGCTTGTATGATATTTACCTGGTCAAGAGGAGCTTGGCTTGGTATGCTTATTGCGGTGGCAATATTTCTTGCTATATCTGACAAACGCTGGGTGTTTGTTGGAATACTTGCAGTAATACTTGTTCCTGTAGCACTATATTTAAGCGGCAATAGTGCAATTGTAGAGCGAGTTTTGAGTATAGGCAATACAGCCGACACATCAACGGCATACAGAGTTTCAATCTGGAGAGCGTCTATAAAACTTTTAGGCGACTTCTGGCTTCCTGGTATTGGTGTTGGGTCCGATGCGTATAAGGCAGTTTACCCTGTGTATGCGCTTACAGGTGCTGACTTTGCCCTTCATTCACATAACCTGTACCTGCAGTTCTGGGTTGAAACAGGCGTTATCGGTATTGTATCTTTGCTTGTGCTTGCAAAAGCGTTTGTGAAGAACACATTTTCGGTAAATGTAGTAAAAAATATCAAAAAATGCGATGTAGCCAAATTAACAGTAGCACTGGGTGCAGGGTTTATCGGCTTTATGGTGCAGGGACTTACTGATTATGTGTGGTACAACTACAAAATTTTGATGATATTCTGGATAATTATTGCTCTTGGTATTTCGGGCAATTTGATAACCAAAGAAGACTGCGGAGGTGAACTTTTAGATGATTAAGGTTTGCCAGGTGGTAACTGATACCAACATAGGCGGCGCAGGAAGATATCTGCTGAATTATCTTAAATACTACGACCGTGAAAAATATAAGGTTTCGGTAGTGATTCCCGAAAACAGCAGCTTGCTGGAGTTTATAGCACCCTATACAGACGTTGACATTTACGAAATTCCTTATATGGCGGACAAGTCCTATGACGGAAGATGCGTCAAAATACTGACAGAACTGTTTAAAAATGAGTGGTTTGATATTCTTCATACTCACGCATCCTTATCAGCAAGGATAGCAGGCAGACGGGCAAGAGTAAGAACAATAATCTCTACCCGACATTGTATAGAGCCTGTTGGAAGATTTCCTGTATCAACCATCAAAGGGATGCTGAATAACAGCTTGTGCGACTATTATATCGCAGTATCAGATGCAGTCTCTGATAATCTAAAGGAAAGCGGAATAAAAAGACGCAAGATAAAAAAAGTCTACAACGGCGTAGAGCCAATCAGGGAGCTTACTTTAGAAGAAAAAGAAAAAATTAGAAAAGAGTACAATATAGAAAATAAAAAAGTCTTTTCTGTATTTGCAAGATTGGAAGAGGTAAAAGGGCACAAATATTTTATTGAGGCTGCCAAGGATTACCTGCGAAAATACGATGATGCAGTATTCTTAATAGTTGGAGACGGTTCTCTTTTAAATGAATTAAAAGAGCAGGCGAAGGACACGCCACAGATTATATTCTGCGGCTATGTAAAGGACACAACAAAGCTTTTAAACGTAACTGATGTAAACGTGATTTCCTCAAGCTCGGAGGCGATGAGCCTGGCTATCCTTGAGGCAATGAGCTTAGGAAAGCCTACAATTGCCACAAATGTGGGGGGCAATCCTCAGTTAATAAACTCCTTTACAAACGGCATTTTGGTTGAGTATGAAGACTATTTCGGTATGTCGGTGGCTTTTGAAAAGCTTACACAGGATGAAGAATTTTATAATAGCGCATCCTACGCTGCAAAAGGTGAATTTGACGAGAAATTCACTGCCGGAATTATGGTAAAAAATCTTGAAAAGCTATATTGGGAGGTAACAAATGAGCACGAATAAAGAAAGAAAAATAAACATAATAGACCTGATATTTGTTGTTGTTCTCTTGGCGGCTGTTTTGCTTGCTGTGTTTAAGTTTGCAACACCCGACTCATCAAAGACAGCAAACGCAACAACGGTTACTTACACTTTAGAAGTAAAAAGCGCATTCCCTGAACTGACAAGCTATATAAAAGAGGGGGACAAGGTGTTTGACGATGAAAGTATGAAAGAAATAGGCACAGTCACAGAAATCCGAGAGAAAAACGCCACAATATTGGCAGAAAATAAAGCAGATGGCACATTGACAATAGCTGAAATACAAGACAGAGTAGATGTGGAGATAAAAGTTACTGCAGACGGTTCTGTTTCATCAGGTAACGCAAGTGTCAATTCAGTTAACCTGCTGATAGGCAAAAGTATGGAATGTATCGTGGGAGATGCCTATATTAACACTGTAATAATTGATGTTGGGTACGAGGATTCAACAGAAGTAAAGGAGGCGTTGTCAGAATGATATTGGATAAAAACGGAAAACTTTTTGGAAAAATCAGTATAGTTGATATTCTGGTAGTTATAATTTTGATTGTTGGTATCATTGGTGCTGCTCTTACAGTATCCTATATCAACAATGAAAAAGTAGTTTCTGACGGCTCAAAGATGCTTCTTTCATCGGAAACAAATTCAAACAAGATGGAAATAGGCTTAAAGCTTTACGGTGTTCGTGATGTGACACGTGACGCTGTAATAGTCGGCGATGAAGTATATTCTACAAAAACAGACGATTTGATAGGTGTAATCAAGCGTATTGATTCAGTACCATCAAAGCAGAACGTGGTTACAGGTAACGGAACTGTGGTAAATACAGTTATTCCCGAAAAATTTGACGTGACGATTATTGTTGAAACCAACGGTAAAAAAACCGATACAGGTTATTACACAGACTCAGGAGTACACATTTTGTACGGCAAGGATTATGAAGTTAAAACCTCAACTATAAAATCAACGCCAATCGTTTCCAGTGTAGCGATAACAGAATAGCATATTTGGAGAAATAGGATGAATAGTCAAAAAAGAGTTGTAATCAAGGTAGGTACATCATCCCTGACTTACGAAACAGGAAAAATCAATATAAGACAGATTGAGCTTCTGTCACAGGTAATATCTGACCTTTGCCACAGCGGATGTGAGGTGGCGCTTGTAACAAGCGGTGCTATTTCAGTCGGTATGAGCAAGCTTGGATTTGCAGAACGCCCCAAGACAACCAGAGAAAAACAGGCGGCGTCAGCCGTTGGTCAGAGTGAGCTTATGAGCTTGTATGGTAAGTTTTTTGCCGAATACGGTAAGGACGTGGCTCAGCTGCTTCTTACAAAAAATATTTTAGATAATGAAGAACGGCGCGAAAACACCGTTAATGCGTTTAACACCCTCTTTGAGTGGGGCGTGGTCCCTATTATAAATGAAAATGACGTAATATCAACAGCAGAAATCAAGTTTGGCGATAACGATACATTATCCGATGTTGTAGCTGAACTTATCGAGGCGGATATTTTGATTATTTTATCGGATATTGATGGTTTATACGACAAAAACCCCGCAATAAATCCCGATGCAGCGCTTGTACCTGAGGTATATGAGATAACTGATGAAGTTATGGCATCTGCCGGCGGCGAGGGCACAAACCGCGGTACAGGCGGTATGGTAACTAAACTGATTGCTGCAAAACGAGCAATGGCGGCTGGTATTGAGATGGTTATTGCAAACGGCAAAAACCCAAAAATCATATACGATGTGTTAGACGAAACGGCAGTTTGCACCAGATTTAAACCACAAAAATAAAGAGGGCAGAAATATGTATGATTTAATAGCGGCAGCGAGATTGGCAAAATCAGCAAGCTACAAGCTTATGAATATTGAAAGCGGCAAAAAAACAGCGGCACTTTGTGCTATTGCTGATGAGTTGATAAAAAACGCTGACGAAATTTTAAAAGAAAACGAAAAGGACTTGGAAAGCCTTTTAAAAAATAAAGAAAAAGCAAGCTTTTATGATCGATTAAAGCTGACGAGTGAGCGCATTGAACAGATGGCTGAGGGTGTACGACAGGTAGCATCCCTTGCTGATCCTATAGGCGAAGTAACAGAAATGGTAAAACGGCCTAACGGTCTTATGATAGGAAGAAAAAGAGTGCCATTAGGCGTAATCGGTATAATATATGAAGCTCGCCCCAATGTTACAGTTGATGCAGCAGCACTTTGCCTTAAGACGTCAAATGTTTGTATCTTACGTGGTGGCAGCGAGGCGATAAACTCAAATAAAATCCTTGTAAAAATTATGAAACAGGCACTCATAGCATCAGATGTGCCTGAAGATGCTATTTCTTTAGTTGAGGACACCTCACGTGAAATCGCAACGCAGATGATGCGCCTTAATGAATATATTGATGTTTTAATCCCCAGAGGCGGTGCAGGTCTTATAAATACAGTTGTAAGCAGTGCTACAGTTCCTGTTATCGAAACAGGAACAGGAAACTGTCATATATACGTTGAGGAAAGTGCAGATATTGATATGGCGTCAAATATTATTGAAAATGCAAAAACCACACGTGTTTCTGTTTGCAATGCCGCAGAATCTCTGTTGATTGACGAGAGTATTGCAAGTAAAGCTTTGCCTGTGATATATGAAAAACTAAAGCCTCATAATGTAGAGGTTTTCGGTTGCAGCAAAACCTGCGCTATATTAAATGATGCAAAAGAAGCAACTGATGAAGATTACAAAACAGAGTATCTTGATTATAAAATATCTATAAAAGTTGTTAAAAATATAGATGAAGCAATTGAGCACATAAACCGTTACAGCACAAAGCACTCTGAGGCAATTATTACTACAAACTACGAAAAATCCCAGAGATTTTTAGCTGAAATTGACTCAGCGGCAGTTTATGTAAACGCGTCAACTCGCTTTACAGACGGTTTTGAATTTGGTTTTGGTGCAGAAATTGGCATCAGTACACAAAAACTTCACGCAAGAGGCCCCTTGGGTCTTCGTGAACTTACCACATCAAAATATATAATTTACGGCAACGGACAAATCAGGTGATTAAATGTTAAAGGCAGAAAACTTACTGTATTCATACGATAACGGCGTCAAAAAAATAGACGCAGTTTTAGACAACTTAAATCTTAATATAAGAAAGGGCGAATTTGTAGCGGTATTAGGTCATAACGGCTGCGGCAAATCAACGCTTGCCAAGCATTTTAACGGACTTTTGCTGCCATTGGGCGGTAACGTTTATGTAAATGGCGTAAACACTAAAGACGAAGAAATGATTTGGAACATTAGGCGACAGGTAGGTATGGTTTTTCAAAATCCCGATAACCAGATTGTAGCAAATGTGGTTGAAGAAGATGTGGCATTTGCCCCTGAAAATTTAGGAATTCCGTCTACAGAAATCAGAAAAAGGGTAGATGATGCCCTAAAAACCGTAGATATGTACAGATACAGAAAACACGCACCTCATCTGTTGTCCGGCGGACAAAAGCAAAGAGTAGCAATAGCGGGAGCTATTGCTGTGCGCCCTGAGTGTATCGTAATGGATGAGCCAACCGCTATGCTTGACCCTATGGGAAGAACTGAAGTGATGGAAACAATTTTAAAACTAAAAGCTCAGGAAAATATGACAGTTGTGTTAATCACACATTATATGGACGAGGCGGCAATGGCAGACCGTGTAGTGGTTATGGATGACGGACATATTGTTATAGACGATGTGCCTCGTAAGGTTTTTTCGCAGGTTGAACTGCTGAAATCCTTAGGACTTGATGTTCCTCAGGTTACTGAGCTTGCTTTTGAGCTTAATAATGAGGGTTTCAACATTGATTATGACGTTTTAACAGTAACAGAATGTGCAGACGCGATTATGGACTATGTTAGGAGCGTAAAAAGTGGCAATTAAAATCGAAAATCTTGATTATGTCTATATGCAGGGGAGTCCCTTTGAGAAGAAAGCATTAGACAATATTAATATAGAAATTAAAGATGGCGAGTTTGTAGGTCTTATCGGACATACAGGCTCAGGTAAATCAACACTTGTTCAGCATTTAAACGGACTTTTAAAGCCCCATTCAGGTCGTGTTGTTATAAACGGTCATGAAACCACAACAAAGGGCGAGGAGCTAAAAAAACTTCGCTGTGATGTTGGCTTAGTGTTTCAGTATCCTGAGCACCAGTTGTTTGAAGAAACTGTTTATAAGGACATAGCCTATGGTCCTGCAAATTTAGGACTTTCAAAGGAAGAAATAGACGCAAGAGTACGTGATGCGGCACGCTGCGTAGGCTTGTCTCCTGATGCGCTCGATAAATCTCCCTTTGATTTATCAGGCGGTCAGAAGCGACGTGTTGCCATTGCAGGTGTTATATCTATGAAACCAAGCGTGCTTGTTTTAGACGAGCCAACAGCAGGGTTAGACCCTGCAGGCAGAGAAGAAATCCTTTCACAGATAAAATCTATCTACAATGAAGGCAATATGACAGTTATTCTGGTTTCTCACTCTATGGAGGACGTAGCACGCCTTGTAAATAGACTTATCGTTATGAATGAGGGCAAGGTCTTTGCTGATGGAACTGTAGAAGAAGTGTTCTCACGCGGCAAGGAACTTCGGAATATCGGACTTAACGTTCCTCAGGTAAGCGTTTTAATTGATGAACTTATTGCAAGAGGACTAAATATTAAACCCAATATTTATACAGTTGAAAATGCAAAAAATGAACTTATGGAGTATTTTAAACGAATAAAGGAGGGTGGGGAAAATGCTTAAAGATATAACCTTAGGTCAGTATTTTCCAATAGATTCCTTCCTGCACAAGCTTGACCCAAGAACGAAAATACTGATTTTTATTTTGGATATAGTTGCTATATTTATGGCACAGACAGTAGAGAGCTATGCAGTATTAATACTCTTTACATTTCTTGTGATGCTGATTTCCAAAGTGCCTGTAAAGATGTACTTTAAGGGCTTAAAACCTATTTTGTACATTATAGTATTTACGGCATTGTTGAATTTGTTTTTGACACAGGGTGAAGATTTACCCATATTTGGTTATTCTGTGGGAATTACAGTTGAAGGTGCAATAGTTGCTGCAAAAATGGCAACAAGACTGGTGCTTTTAATCATTGGCAGCAGTGCACTTACTTATACCACATCCCCTATGGCGTTGACAGATGGTATAGAGAAGCTGTTAAAGCCTTTATCAAAGATTGGCTTTCCTACACACGAGCTTGCTATGATGATGAGTATAGCTATTAAGTTTATTCCGACACTGATTGAAGAAACTGACAAAATAATAAAAGCCCAGCAAGCGAGAGGTGCTTCGTTTGACACGGGCTCTATATTTAAAAGAGCCAAGGCGTTAATTCCTATGCTTGTGCCGCTTTTTATTAGTGCATTCAGACGTGCAGATGAGCTGGCGATTGCTATGGAAAGCCGCTGCTATACAGGTGGCGATGGTAGAACACGTTTAAAGGAAATTAAATTTACACATAAAGACGCAGCAGCGAGCATATGCTTTATGATGTTTTTTGCCTGCGTAATTTTACTTGATTTTATTTTATAATTTGGAGGCGCTATGAGCCAGAATCATAAAATTACTCTTATGTATAACGGTGCCACGTTTTCAGGTTGGCAAATACAGAAAAATGCTGTAACCGTACAGGAAGAAGTGGAAAAGGCATTTTCTGTAATTTTGCGCCAGCCTGTGGAGATGGTTGGTGCAAGCCGCACAGACGCAGGTGTTCACGCTTATAATTATGTTGCGCATTCCTTTTTTGACACTGATATTGAAAACGAGCGT
>JAZQBQ010000006.1:0-19076 GCA_045545755.1 Congzhengia sp.
GTAAAAGCCGGAAGCTTTAGCCACAATCTGTTCAGGATACACAGGGTATTCCTTTTTTGTTTCATAATCTCCCATTGTATAAAATGCCCCGTTTTTTTCTCCCACTATTCTGTGAAGGATATAACTTCCGTCGTCACGCTTATAAATCGGCACGTCGCCCACCTTGATATTGTCTGCCTTAACAAGCAGCACACTATCTCTGCGGCTTGCAACAAGGGGGTACATACTAAAGCCTGACACCTTGAGCTTGGCGCTGCCGCCACGTTCAATGCTTTCCAACACGAGAGGCATAAGGATTTCTATATCGGTTTTTTTAATTTCTGCCACTATTGCCTCTCCTCTCTTATTTTTTCAAAAAAATCTGTCAGGATTTTTTTGCACTCTGTTTCTTCTATACCGCCGAAAATTTCCGTTTTATAATCATAGCAGCCCTCACGGAGCACGTCGCATTTGCCGCCGCAAGCGCCGCTCTTTGTGTCATACGCACCAAAGTAAACCTTATCAATCTTTGACAGAGCACACGCACCTATACACATAGCGCAAGGCTCTAATGTCACATAAAGCTCACAGCCTGCAAGGTTTTTTGTCCCCAAGTTCTTTAGAGAACTTTCTATTGCCAACATTTCCGCATGGTGGGTGGGGTTTTGGCTTTTTTCTGTCAGATTGTGAGCACGGGCAATGATTTCTCCCTTGCACACTACAACCGCACCCACAGGCACTTCGTTTTCTGACGCTGCTATTCTCGCTTCGGCTATTGCCTCAATCATAAATTTATTCACGATTCATTACCTCGTACATAAGGATTGATGCCGCAACGCCAGCATTTAATGACTCAGCTTTGCCAGTCATAGGAATGTATGCAATTTCATCAGATATATCAAGGATTTTTTTTGACACACCGCTACCCTCGTTGCCTATTACGAAGATGTGATTTTTATTAACCTCCATATTCTTAAGCTCTACACTTTCAGCGTACAGGGCAGTTGAGGTTATTATAAAATCTTCTTTTGCCGCTTTTAAAAATTCAGCGTCTTTGTTGCGGATAATCTTAATATTAAAAATCGAGCCCTGAGATGAACGGATTACCTTTGGGGAATATACATCAGCACTACCAACTGACAAAATAACCCCGTCAAAGGAAAAAGCGTCTGCTGTACGTATTACCGTTCCAACATTTCCTGGGTCCTGTAAATCGTCGCAATATATGTATCTACCCTGCTCAATGTCAACATTTTGTGCAGGTATCTTAACCACCGCTAAAACTGCCTGAGGGGTTTTTGTGTCGGAAATTTTCTCAATAATACCTTTCGGAACGATAGTGATGTCTGTTGTGAATTTTTGAGAGTTTTTTACATAGTACTCCTCCGTCATCAAAACATTCTCAACATCACAGCCTGAATCAATCGCCATTTCAACAAGGTGCTCTCCCTCGGCAATAAACAGCCCTGCTTCCTCTCTGTGCTTTTTTGAGCTAAGCTTTGCAAGCTTCTTTATATATTCATTTTGAGCTGATGTAATTCTCTTAATTTCCATAGCATTCTCCAAGTGAATTTATACCAAGTTATTTTATCATACTTTTTTTGATTTTTCAATATATTATTGATTTTTAGCAAGAATTGTGGTATCATTATCGCAAAGGATGTGAAACAGTGAAACCGAATTTAGACAATGTATATTACAGAATGAATGACAAGGGCGAAATAAAGCTCAGCATACTCTTTTGCTTAAGATACGCAGAGATTCCTTTATCAGACAGCGACTTAAAGCATTTGATGCTTACCGCCACATCGGTTGATTTTCTTGATTTGTGCGGTATAATCGACGAACTTTCGCCCGATAATTATATAAAAAAGGTATGGCGCGACGAGGAAGAAAAATATATCCTCACAGATAAGGGCACAGAAACAATTGACGTGTTTGACGACAAAATTATGGCCAGTGTAAGAGCGTCGCTAAAGCAGACCATTGACGAGTACTTAAACAGAGAGGGCCCGAAAACTCTAGTCAAGTGCGTTGTAACCCCTGCAGACCACAATATGTACAACGTAAATGTTGAAATCGCAGAGGGCAAAAGCACGCTGCTTTCTATGACCGTATTTACAGGAAATAAAGAAAAAGCCGCCCGCTATGCTAAGGGATTCAGAAAAAATCCTATGGAGTTTTACACCAAGGTAATAGAAGCTTTAGCAGAATTAGCAGATAAAGCAGAAGACGATGATGAATAAAATAAAGAGTAGCCTTGCTTTGCAAGGCTACTCTTTATTTTATATTATTTGCTTTTTCGTTACACTTTTTGATAGCTTCTATTATAGCTGAGCGAAAACCTCTCTTTTCAAGCTCTGCCACCGCCTCAATGGTTGTTCCCTTAGGAGAACAAACCATATCCTTTAATTCTCCAGGGTGTTTTTTTGTGTCCAACACCATCTTAGCTGAACCCAAAACAGACTGTGCAGCTAACTTATAAGCTACATCTCTGGGAATACCGCCTATAACCCCTGCATCTCCCATAGCTTCAATCATCATATAAACATAAGCGGGACTTGAGCCTGATACACCTGTAACTACGTTTATCATACTTTCAGCCATAATTTCTGTCTTGCCCACGGCGTCAAATATTTTTACCACGTCTGCCATTTCAGCTTCGCTTACGCACTCATCTGGCTTTGCTATTACAGTCATGCCCTCGCCTACCTGCGCTGGTGTATTGGGCATAACACGCACAACTTTGGCGTCACTACCCAATACGCTCTTTATCTCGCTTACTGAAATTCCTGCAGCGATTGATACAAAAACTTTGTCCTTAATATCTTCCTTAGAAATTTCTTCTAACACCTTGGCAAGGATAAAAGGTTTAACTGCCAGAACTATATAATCACACAAAAGTGCGTCACGATTATTAGTTGAGGTTTTGATGCCATCTGTGTATTTTTTGAGCATTTCTTCATTTATATCGCACACTAAAACGTCTGAAGCCTTGCACACTCCTGATGCAACTACACCTCGGGCTATAGCTCCTGCCATGTTGCCGCCGCCAATAAAGCCTAATTTCATATGTACTCCTCCAAAAATCTGCAATAGGGAACCGAGGATTCGGTTCCCTACCAATTAATTTTCTTCTTTAACTTCTTTTTTAGGTTCTTTCTTAGCCTTGGGCTCCTTTTCAACTGTAAGACCGTCAACAAAAACATTTACATTGCCAACCTTAACGTCTGTCATAGCTGTAACGTTCTTTTTAACTGCCTCCTGAACTGACCAGGAAATCTCAAGAACATTTATACCGTAGTCAACATTAACGTGAACGTCGATGTCTGTAAGACCTGTTTCTTCGTCTGTATAAATGCTGATGCCACGTGCTGTATTTTTCTTAATAAGCTTATCTACAATACCTTCTGCAATAGATGTAGCGACAGCAACGCCCTTAATATCCTCTAAGGCTTGCGCTGCAATAGACATAACTACCTCGTTTGCAATCATAATCTTGCCGTTATCCTGTGTTTCAAAAATAATA
Source organism: Congzhengia sp. (assembly GCA_045545755.1). GTDB lineage: Bacteria > Bacillota > Clostridia > UBA1381 > UBA9506 > Congzhengia. The sequence goes on from JAZQBQ010000006.1 coordinate 3,509, forward strand.
TCTTTATCTGCCATCATTCGTACCTCCGAACTGATATTTTTCTATGTTGTTACCTTATTATACCACGAAACAGGTTAAATTACAACTATTTTTTGTTAATTTGGTTTTATCTCTACTATTTTTACCTGATCAGCACTACATGCTCCTGTGTCAACAGCCGCCTGGATAATAGCTGCAGCGTCTGCCTCTGCCAATCCATCAGTCATAACGGCGATGCTTGTTACGTTTTCGCCCATAAACACAACACAGTCAGCATATCCCTTGGCTTTTATCATATTTTCTGCAATTACCTCGCAGTCTGTAAAGTTTGCAAGCATCTCAATCTGTGTTTTGGCCGCCTCTTTTGATTCTTCGTCACTGCCTGTTGAATTTATGATTTCTGTCAGCATTTCAATAGATTCGTCACGCTTTTTTTCTCTGTCTATTCTGGCATTTGTAAAATACTCATTTTGTGCAGGCTGCTCTTCCTGAGAGTTTACCATTTTTGCCTCTCCCAGTTTTTTGGCTGCGTCGTTGTACATAACCGCAACGTTCGGGTCTGTTTCGTCACTTCTGATTGCGAAGTTTAAATACCCTGCAATGCCAATTAGGAGTATCAGCGATACTGCTGCCACCTGTCTTTTTCTTACAATTACCATTTTGTTTTTGTCTTTTCTTCTTTCCATAATGTCAACCTCTTTCCAAAACTTCTATTCTATGACTTTTTATTCCCAAAAGTGCAGACGCTGCACTTATTATATCGCTTTTTACCTGAGGATTTCCCGCTCCCTCGGCGCACACCAAAATCCCCGAAATCGCAGGCGTTGTTTTCTTTATTACCAAAGGCCCTTCTGCGTTTGAGCTTTTCGAGAGTACATAGTTTTTTTCAACTGTTTTTTCATCGTCTGTATTTTGGGCACGCTCGTTCTGAGCATAATATGTAGTGCCGTCATCTGCCAGAGTTATCATAACGTCTACTCTGCCTGCACCTTTGATTTTTGATAGTATTGCTTCTATTTCCTTTTCTATGTCCTCCTTGCTACTTGTCTTTACAGTATCCATCTCCTTTGGCTCGTCTTTTGAGCCCACAGGCAGCAGGAGCAACCCTATCCCTACTATAAATATGACTATCAATGTCTTTGTATTCATAATTTGTCCAAAATATTTTGAAAACAGCTCTTTTATATTTATCTTCATTTTAGTACCACTCTGTCCTCTCCCACGCCGATAAATTCCTCTACAATGTGTGCGTACTCACGGCTATAGGGCGAAATCCTGACACTTTTTATTTCATCAGTTGTCGCCTGTACCTCAACAACAAAATCCGTACCTGTTCTGACGTATAGCTCAGCCCTTATCTTTTCTGCAAGGTTTTTTTCAAACTCATCTGCCACAAAATCTGCTTGCTGCAGCTCCAGCTCCTCAGGGTTAAACTCTGTCATTTGCGGCGTAAACTTAAACATGGGAGTAATAACCACTGCCATAACTATAATACTTGCAAGCAGATTTATATATTTTGAAAAGCCGTCTTTGGGAATCAGCGAGGTAATTACGCTTACTGCAACAACTGCTGTTACTACTGTTTTTAAATAATCACTCATACCGCACCTCCCAGCTTTACAAGCATTGCAAGGCTGATAATAAACATTACCGTGACACAAATTACCGCAACTGCAATTTTTGTGATACTGTCGCCGATCTCATTGATTGAAGCAGAAACCTTTTTTTCTGCCGTAACTGTAGCAATGGCTGCAGCAAGCTTGTAAGAGATAGCAATACAACAAATGTTTACTAAAGGTACTAAGCTTATATATCCCACGCCAATAATACCTGCAACGCCTAAGGCACCTGATACGGTTTTTGCGCTTGCCACTACAGTTTCTAAAGAATCTGCCAAAGTGCTGCCAACGACAGGAACAAAGCTTCCTACTGCATATTTCAGACTTTTTCCTGCTAAAGTATCAAAGCCTGCCGCTGTCTGCGTCTGTAAGGCTATAATCACTGTGTACACGGTCAGCATAAGGCCTGTACCCCATTTGAGCGTCTGCTTTAAAAGGTTATTTATACCCTGAAGGTACGGGGTATCCCCCAACTTGTCGCACACAGAAAATGCCGTAATAACGCATATAAGTGGCAAAAGCACTGACCTGCATATATGTATAAAAACCTGCATTGCCACAAAAACCGCGCTTGTTGCAGCGCCTGACGCTACACCGGTTGCCGCTACCGCAGTTGCAACAGGTGCCATCATAGACTGTATGAATATAAATAGCGAGTCTATGGTGTCGCCTGTTACGTCAAGGCAATAGGAAAAGCTTTTCAGCGCTAACACAGATACTACTGCAACCGAGGCAAAGGTTCCGATACTGCTGTCGGCACCAAGGTTGAGTACAAGACCTGACAGTATTGCCGTGGCTACTATTTTTATGATTAAAGGTACGTTTTCCTTTATTCCACCTACAAACAGAGATGATATTTGTTCAATCACACCTGAAAAGCTCAAAGGGAGATTTCCTGCCAATACCTGTTGCGCGTATAGCCTTATATCCACTACTGGAGTTTCTTCCATATTCTCTATGATGTTATAGGGCGTTTCTGCCGACACAATATATGGTGTATATATTAATAGGAAGAAACTCAGTACAAAAAACATTTTTCTCATTGGTTTTCTCCTCGGTTTAAGCCGTTGCTCAGGGCAAAATCGAAAGTATCTGTGTAAGAAAGCTGCCGATAACAGGCAACACCAGACACATACAAATCGCCTTGCCCGAAAACATAACGATTGACGCAATAGCAGAAAATCCTCCGTCACGGCAGAGATTAGAACTGAGCGTGGTCAGTACGCCTATTCCCGTTACCTTGAGAATAGTTCCGATAAAATCATCGTCTAGGGATGAACTTAGTATCTTTATATATGACACTACCTTTTCTAAGTAAGGCAGCAGCATAAAGAACAGACATATCGAGCTGATTATTGCCACTGCAATTCCAAGATACTGCTTTTGTTCCTTGAGTACAAGGGACAACATAATCCCCACTATTGCCATTGCCATTATCTTTACTGCATCCATATTAATTTCCATAGCCTTTCTGCCCACAAATGGTAATTGAAAATATATACACATCTTTTTATGGGCAGATAAGGCGTGTAATAAATTTCGCACATCGCCGTTTCGTGCCTTTTGGGCACGAAAGGTCGGCGGTGCAATAAATTCCGCCGTAGGCGTAACGTGATTTTTCACGTTGCACCTACAGATTAAATATGGATTTTACAGTTTCAAAAAGGTAATCTATTTGCTGTATAACCATTAAAAGCACCACCACAAGACCTGCAAGGGTGGTAAGCATTGCCTGCTCCTCACGGCCTGCACGGATTAGCACTTGGTTAAGTACACTTATAATTATTCCTATAGCTGCAATTTTAAAAACAAGGTCAATTCCCATTTTTTCCTCCTATATAGAAAGAATTACCAAAGCCAACCCCGCAGACACTCCCAAGGTGTACAATAGCTTTTTGTCTTTGGCTGTTTTTTCTCTTTCATAAATTTCTGTTTGCTCAAGGATTTCTTTGGTCTTTTCTATATTTTCCAATTCGATGTCTAAGGATTTTTTTCCTAAATTATAAATAAGGTCGGATATTGCAGATTGTGCCTCCTTTGAAAAAAGGCTCACACCTTCGGTAGCTTCTAACCAAGAGGTGCAAAAATCCGACGGTTTTTCTTCTAATATATTTGCAGTTTTCAAAAAAGCCTCCGACACGTCGTATTTTGTCCTGTTGGCTATCGTTCTGCAAACCCTCCACAGCTCGCCTGCAGAAAAGCTCAGCTCCTGCTTTAAATATGTAAGAGCCTTTATCATTTCCTTCAGGTTTTCGTATTCTTTACTCATAGTCTGCGCTTTATTGTACAAAAATCCCGATATTGCACCGCCAACCAAAAGCATACCTATAATCTTATACATTCTCGTACCTCACGGTTTTGCAAAACTATTATCAGGTCAAATAAAGATATGAGTTCCTTCTTTTTTTTATTTGCATCATGAAAGTCGTCTGCGTGCAGGCTCGTTATTATCTTTGCTCCGCCCTTTAAGATACTGCGGATTGCTGCTATATCCTCATCTGTTCCTATCTCGTCTGTAATTATCACATCTGGCGACAGACACCGAAGAGCTCGCTTGATGCCGTCTGTTTTTAAAAATCCGTCTAACACGTCTGTATGAACACCCACATCAAACTGTGCTACACCACTCCTTGCAGCGGCAATTTCTGAGCGCTCGTCTACTATTACCACCTTGCACACATTGCCAAGCTTTCGTGCTATATCACGAAGCATAGTTGTTTTGCCTGCATTGGGTGCAGATATAATCAGCGTGTTTGATATCTTTTCTTCTTTATATATTTCATTTATTACGCCGTCGGCACAACCCTTGTGTTCACTTGCAATCCTTATGTTAATTCCAGAAAAGTCTACTATATTAGATAGCTTTTCTTCCTTATATACTGCACGTCCCACAATTCCTACCCTATGACCGCCTGAGAGTGTAACAAATCCTTCACGTATGCTGTTAGAATGAGCGTACACCGAATTTGAACAAAAAGAGGAAACTATGCTTTCTATATCGCTACCTTCAGGCACAATATCTGCATAAACAATTTTGTCAGTATAATAAAGGCAGGTTTTTCTTCCTGTGCGAAATCGTATCTCCTGTAAATTTTTAGTTTCTATTTCTTTTAAAATCGGGATAAAATCCTTTGGCATTTTTGAAATTATTTGCTCCAATGCTTTGTCCAAATAACTCACTCCTTTGTTCTGTTTAAATCTATGTGATTTTACTTGTATTTAGAACTGCATTTTAATGAAAAATACAGGTTTTAAGCCGTTTTTTCGGAGCAAATTCCGCATTTTTGTTTCCATTTTCTTACAGTTGTTTACATAAAATGTAAATTTTCTCAGCCAAAAACAAAAAAAAATAGGAAATTACCAATTTGTTCCAATTATGTGATTTTTCCCTTAGCTAAGGGATTTAAGCCACTAATTGTAAAAATATGGTAGAAATATTTTTAATGTTTTTTGCTTAATTGGGCATAATTGTTTGACAACAAAGCAAAAATATTTTATAATAGGCAATGCTCAAATTTGACTAAGGATTTTTTAATTGTCATTTGGAGGTATTTAATGAGTAGTAAAAAAACGCTCAAGAGCGTAGTGGAAACACTAAGAATGAGTACATTTTCTTTTCGTGTTTTAGCTATCACTGCTATTTTTGCAATGTCAGTTCTGTTTTACGGTTTTACTGACGCTAACGGTTTTAAGTCAGTTAGTATCATCGACGGCGAACAGCACTATGAAATTGTAACAGATGGCGGTACAGTAGCTGACGCTATTGCTCTTGCAAAAATCGAATTGGGAGAAAGAGACGTTTTGTCTTGTGCATTAACAGACGAAATCGTTGACGGCGACACGATCTATGTAAACCGTTCAAAGCTCATCTATTTCGAAAACGCAGGCAAGGTATTTGAATTTTATACAAACGAAAACACAGTAGGCGACGCACTTCGCACCGACGGCTTTTTAGTTGGCAAGTACGACGAAGTCGTTCCTGATGTAAATACTGTCGCATACGATGGTATGACAGTAAGTGTGAAGCGTGTTAACGTTGAGATTTCTGAGGTTGCCGAGGAAATCCCCTACACCACAACAGTTGTCGAAAACCCCAACGAATTCATGGGTTACGAAGCAATCCTGCAGTCAGGTGTAAACGGTGCTGTTACACGTACCTATAAAAAGGTATCAAAAGAGGGCGCAGGCACAACTGTTATGCTTATCGGCGAAAAGCGTACAGAGCCTATCCCCGAAGTTAAGGAAATCGGCACAAAGGAAATCCGTCCTGAGGACTTAACAGTTATTCAGGGACAGACCGCAGACGGCGTATTATACTCTGCTCTTCCCGCTATGGCTCAGAAAAACTCACAGACCATTATCAGCGGCAACAGGGCAGTTACACCCTACGGAACATTTACATTCAAAAAGGTTATTGACTGTAAGGCTACCGCATACGAAGGTGGTGTTCAGTCCAACGGTATTTGGGCAGGTCAGACCGCTACAGGCAGACTTCCTGTATTTGGTGTAGTTGCAGTTGACCCCAAGGTTATCCCCTTAAACTCAAAAATCTATGTTGAATCTGCTGACCAGGGTGAATCGTGGATTTATGGTTTTGCCGTTGCAGGAGATACCGGCGGCGCAATCAAAGGAATTCGTGTTGACCTTTGTTACAACACACTTGAGCAGTGTTATCAGTTTGGAAGAAGAAACTGCAGAGTATATATTTTAGAATAATTTAAGAAACCCCTGATGGGGTTTCTTTTTTTATTAATTTTTATAAAAACTATGGCATTTTTTGAAGATTTATGTTATGATATAAGTTAGTATATTATAGATTTAAGGAGAGTTTGATTTTTTATGGCTAATATTAAAAATAAAAAAGCACCTAAAAAATCCGTTTCAAATAAACAAAATACGCAAAAGAAAGGTTCAAAGAAAGAAAGCTTTTTTGGTCTTAACGAAGGCTTTACCTCTCTGTTTACTTTAGTAGGCGGTTTGCTTTTGGCTGTATTTTACTATTTTCCTGACGGCTTTTTCGGCTCGGTTATTCGTGATTTTTCCTTGGGACTTTTCGGCTGGCCTATTTACCTTTTGCCTATCCTTTTGATAGTAAACGGCATACATAAGTCCTCAAAAAACTACGAAGCTCACAGTATAAAATATACCTTTATCACAATCGGAATTGCAGTGTTGTCTGTTTTTTCACACATTGCACTTGTACCAAAGGAAAACCCCTTGAGTTTTTCAAATATAGCAGTATATTTTAAAGACGGCGCCGACAGTATCGGTGGCGGTGTTTTTGGCGGTTTTATTGCAGACGTGTTGCGTGCGCTAATCGGACAAGTTGCCTCTGTTATTATCGCTGTTACCGCTATTATCGTTATCACTATGATGATATTTGACTGGTCACCTGTAAAGATGCTTTTGCGTGCCATTGTAAAAGCTTATATGCGTGCAACAGGCAAGCGTTACAAAATCCCCTCACCCGACAAAAGAAAAGAAAAGCCCACACAAATGATTGTTGGTACAAACGGCGAGGTGGAATTTCCCAACTTTACCGACGCTGACTTAGGCATTGAAGAAAAGCCAAAGCGCGTTCGTGCTAAAAAAGTTAAAAAAGAAGACGTTAACGAAGAAACTCCCTGGGAGGACGATGCGCTCTCAGGCTTAGACGAAATGATAGATAACGCAATTCCTGCAGTTACTCCCATTACCTTTGATGAGCCTGCAAAATCAAATGTAAAAAGCTCTTATGAAGCTGTTACCGGTGAGGCAGACCCCGACGGGGCTGAATTTGCTGAGTCAAAATACGTTGATGCTCCCGAAAAGCTCACAGGTATGGAAGATGTGTCAGACGAAATGGAAACTGCTTTTGAGCGTATTCCCTACACTTTTCCGCCTATATCACTACTCAATGACCCCAAGGGTACTGATAACGCTGAGGATTTAAGATACGAATTACGTGGAACTGCACAGAAATTAATTGCAATATTAAAGAGCTTCAACATCGACGCAAAGCCTATGGGCTGCAGCAAGGGTCCCACAGTTACAAGATACGAAATTATGCTGGGCGAAGGTGTAAAGGTATCAAAGCTTTCAGGACTTGTTGATGATATTGCGTTGCGACTTGCAGTACCCAGTGTCAGAATTGAGCCTGTTCCGGGAAAAGAGGCTATCGGTATTGAAATTCCCAACCAGCAGGTTAATATAGTAAACATCAAAGAGGTGCTTGCTTCAAAGGAATTCCGCGACGCAAAATCAAACTTAAGCTTTGCTATGGGTAAGGATATTTCAGGTAAGAATATTGTATATGACATCGCCAAGATGCCCCACGTGTTAATTGCAGGCTCTACCGGTTCAGGTAAGAGTGTATGTATTAATGCGCTGATTGCAAGCTTGATTTATAAGTCTGACCCCAATGATGTAAAGCTTTTGATGATTGACCCCAAGGTTGTAGAGCTTGGAGTATATAATGGTATTCCCCACCTTTTAATCCCTGTTGTTACAGAGCCTAGACGTGCCTCCGGCGCTCTTTACTGGGCAGTACAGGAAATGCTCCGCCGTTATCAGTTATTTGCTGAAAACAACGTACGTGACATAAAGGGCTACAACGAAATGATTAAAGACAATGGCTCAGAGGAAACCCTTCCCCACATCGTTATTATTATCGACGAGTTGGCTGACCTTATGATGGTAGCCCCCAACGAGGTGGAAGAATCAATCTGCCGTCTTGCACAGATGGCACGTGCTGCAGGTATGCATTTGGTTATTGCAACCCAGCGTCCCTCGGTTGATGTAATCACAGGTCTTATTAAGGCAAATATCCCCTCTCGAATTGCCTTTGCGGTATCATCTCACATTGACAGCCGTACAATCTTGGATTCATCAGGTGCGGACAAGCTCTTGGGCCGCGGTGATATGCTCTTTAAGCCTGTTGGCGCTACCAAACCCTTACGTATTCAGTGTGCTTACATTGACGACAAGGAAGTTGAGCGTATGGTAGACTTCATCAAAGACGGCAGCACCGCACGCTACAACGAAGATATTATAGAAAAGATTGACGCAGGCAAGCCTGTAAATGTTAGTGATGAATTTGCTGACCCAAATGATGCTGACGAGCTATTGGCTAAGGCTGTTGAAATTGCGATAGACACCGGAAAAATCTCAGCATCACACTTGCAGCGTCGCTTGAAAGTAGGCTTTTCTCGTGCTGCCCGCATTATTGACCAGATGGAAGAACGCGGCATTGTTTCTCCCCCTGACGGCAGTAAACCAAGAGAAGTTTTAATCACTAAAGAGGAATTTTTAGAAATGTCACTTCAATAAAGGATTTTATTTATGATATATTCCGATAAGGGCTTTTTGCCCGTTTCAAAAGAGGATATGGACTATTTAGGTTGGGATCAGCTTGACTTTTTGTACATCTGCGGTGATGCATACGTCGACCATCCAAGCTTCGGTCATGCCATTATTTCCCGTGTGTTGACAGCCGAAGGCTTTCGTGTAGGAATCATCCCCCAGCCTGACGTATCTACCCAAAAATCAATAACCATAATGGGCACTCCCCGACTTGGTGTATTGATTTCAGCCGGTAATATGGACTCCATGGTAAACCACTACACAGTTTCTAAGAAGAAACGCACAACTGATGCCTATTCCCCTGGGGGCGTTATGGGACTTCGCCCCGACAGGGCAACCATAACCTATGCAAACCTTGCCCGCAGAACCTTTGGAAAAATCCCCATACTAATTGGCGGCATTGAGGCAAGCCTCAGGCGTTTTGCCCATTATGACTACTGGCAGGACGGAGTACGACGCTCTATTTTAGATGATTCGGGTGCTGACCTTTTGATGTATGGTATGGGAGAACACTCAATTGTTGAGATTGCAAGGGCCTTAGACCGTGGCACAGATGTTAAGGATATCCGCAACGTACGTGGAACCTGCTATATGTCAAAAGACTTAGACAAAATTAAAAAGTATATAGAAATACCATCATTCGATGAGGTAAAAGAGGACAAATACGCATACGCTGCAGCTCACAAAGTACAGCACGAAGAGCAAGATCCCATAAGAGGAAAGACAATTGTTCAAAAGCACAAAGACCGCTATTTAGTACAGTTGCCACCTGCTGCTCCACTAACACAAAAAGAATTTGATAAAACCTATGAGCTACCCTACACAAGGACCTATCATCCCATGTACGAGTCAATGGGTAAAATCCCTGCCATTGAGGAGGTACAGTTCAGCCTGACCTCGGTACGTGGTTGCTTTGGCGCGTGTAATTTCTGTGCCCTTACATTCCATCAGGGACGAATGGTACAAGCAAGAAGTAATGCATCGGTATTGCGTGAGGCAGACACCTTGATTTCTATGCCCGAATTTAAAGGTTACATCCACGATGTGGGAGGACCTACCGCAAACTTTAAACACGCATCTTGCGAAAAGCAGTTAAAGTGCGGCACTTGTAAGGAACGTCAATGCCTGTTCCCCACCCCTTGCAAAAACATTGATGCTGACCACTCAGAATACCTTGATTTATTGCGTCAACTCAGAAAAAAAGAGGGTGTGAAAAAAGTTTTTGTCCGCTCAGGTATTCGTTTTGATTACCTTTTGTGTGATAAAAACGACGAGTTCTTCACTGAACTCGTAAAACATCACGTCAGCGGTCAGCTAAAGGTTGCCCCTGAGCACGTTTCTCAAAACGTGCTAAAACATATGGGAAAACCACGTAAGGAAGTATATAATAAATTTCGCGAAAAATTTTATGATATAACTAAAAAGGTGGGAAAAGAACAGTATTTAGTTCCCTACCTGATGTCAAGCCATCCCGGAAGTACACTATCCGATGCCTTAGAGCTTGCCCTTTACTTAAAGGAGCACAAGCTCAATCCCCAGCAGGTGCAGGACTTCTACCCCACACCGGGCACAACCTCTACCTGTATGTTTTATACGGGTCTTGACCCAGCCACAATGAAGCCTGTTTATGTAGCAAAAACTCCCGAAGAAAAAGCAATGCAAAGGGCGCTTTTACAGTGTAAACACCCCTCAAACTACCATTTAGTAGTAGCCGCTTTAAAAAAGGCAGGCCGTGAGGATTTAATCGGATTTGGCCCTGAATGTTTAATAAAACCCAAGCACGGAGGAAACAGAAATGTCAGCAAAAATTCTGGACGGCAAGATGCTGTCAGCAAAAATAAAGGACGAACTGAAAAACGAGGTAGAAAACCTCAAAAAGGACGGAATAAAACCGGCTCTCGCGGTAATAATCGTAGGAGATGACCCTGCATCAAAAATCTATGTAAAGAATAAAAAGCTTGCCTGCGAATACTGCGGCATTGAGTCGTTAGAGTATGCACTTCCTGCCGAAACTACTCAGGAAGAATTACTTGCTTTGATAGAAAAGCTTAACAACGATAACTCTGTTTCAGGTATTCTTTGCCAGCTTCCTTTGCCCAAAGGCTTAGACGAAGAGGCTGTAATCAATGCAATTTCACCCACAAAGGATGTTGATGCATTTCATCCTGTAAATGTGGGCAAGATTATGGTAGGAAACTTTGATTTTCTTCCTTGCACACCTGCAGGCGTTATGGAATTAATCAAGCTATCAGGAATAGAGGTTAAGGGCAAAAAATGCGTTGTTGTAGGAAGAAGCAACATTGTAGGCAAGCCTATGTCGATGCTTCTACTCCACCAGCACGGCACAGTTACAATCTGTCATTCTAAAACGGCTGACTTAGCAGCAGAAGTAAGACAAGCTGACATTGTAGTTGCGGCAGTTGGCGTGCCTGAACTAATCAAGGGCGATATGATTAAAGAAGGCGCCGTTGTGATTGATGTTGGTATGAATAGACTCCCCGACGGAAGGCTCGTTGGCGATGTAGAATATGCAAGCTGTGAAAAATACGCCTCTGCTATCACTCCCGTTCCCGGTGGCGTTGGTCCTATGACTATTGCTATGCTTATGAAAAACACCGTAAAAGCGGCACTATTAAATAAATAGGAGGGCGAATATGCCTGACATTTTAATTGATGTATCAAACGTAAACGTAGGTCACCTTTTTGGCGACTTTGACGTGAATTTAAAGTTAATAGAAAAAGAGCTGGGAGTTAGCATTTTCTCCCGTGGCGGCTCGTTAAAAATTTCAGGCGACGCAAGTGCAGTAGCACTCTGTGAACGTGTGGTTACCATACTTTGTGAGGAGGTTTCCCGTGGGGCTGAAATTAACGAGCAAAAGATAATATACGCAATCTCTTTGGCTACAGAGGGCGACGAGAAAAAATTTCACGACGCAACTTCCGGCGATTGTGTATGTGTTACTTCAAAAGGTAAGCCCATTCGCAGTAAAACTCTGGGGCAAAAAAAATATATCGAGGAAATGAATAACAACTCAATCGTCTTTGGTATTGGTCCTGCAGGTACAGGTAAGACATACTTGGCGGTTGCAAAGGCAGTTACAGCATTCAGAAAAAAAGAGGTTTCACGTATTATCATTACACGTCCTGCGGTTGAAGCTGGGGAAAAGCTCGGCTTTTTGCCCGGAGATTTGCAGAACAAGGTTGACCCGTATTTAAGACCTCTTTATGATGCCTTATACGATATGATAGGTATGGAGTCATACAATAACTACGTTGAAAAAGGTGCAATCGAGGTTGCTCCCTTAGCCTATATGCGAGGAAGAACTTTAGATAACGCCTATATAATACTTGATGAGGCGCAAAACACCACTCCTGAGCAGATGAAGATGTTTTTAACTCGTATTGGTTTTGGTTCAAAAGCAATCATCACAGGCGACATAACACAGGTGGATTTACCAGACGGCAAACGTTCAGGTTTAGTTGAGGCTATGAAGATATTATCAGGCATTGACGATATTGCGTTTTGCAGTTTTTCTCACAAGGACGTTGTGCGTCATCCCTTGGTTATGAAGATTATTCAGGCTTATGAAAAGCACGACAAGCGTTTGGCAGAACGCCGCAAAAATATGAAAGGCGGTAAGCGTGATGCTTGAGTTAGTTTGGGAAAATCAACAGGACAAAATTAAAATAACAGATGAATTGTTTGATAAAATCAAGCTTTCAATAGAAAAAGCTTTGGAATATGAAGATTTTACGGACGACTGTGAAATCAGCCTAACATTCGTAGATAACGAACAAATCCGTGAATTAAACAGCGTCAATCGAGGAAAAGACTCGGCAACTGACGTTTTGTCCTTTCCCCTGCTTGAGCAGGAGGACGAAGGAACGCTCATCATCTACGATGAAGATATAGTTGACGGACGTGTTCTTTTGGGCGATATTGTAATATCAGCAGAGCGAGCAAAAGAACAGTCGGAAGAATATGGCCACTCATTGGTTCGTGAAATGTGCTTTTTGGCAGTTCACTCGGTTCTTCATTTGTTAGGCTACGACCACGAACGCTCAGAACAGGAAGAAAAAATACAGTTTGAAAAGCAAGAGGAAATTCTTACACTCTTAGGCATAACAAGATAAGGAGAATAAGATGTTTAGCAAAAAGAAATTCTATTTTTTACCCTTTTTAGATAATTTAAAAACAGTAGGCATGAGCTTTTTGTTTTTACTGTTTTTTGGCTCATGGCTTGCAAATCCCGTTTTTTCAACTGTGTTTACCTTCGCTATGCTTGTAGCTCTGTTTGGATTTGTGTATTCACGTATGTGGAAATTAAGCCGCAAAAACACTCAAAGAAAATTTGGACTAACGATAAAGGATTTTATAAAATTTATTCTTCCTTTAGTGATTTTTGAATTGGTTATTATCACTTTTTATTGCCTTTGTGAGGAAGGGATAATTCCTCTTGACAACCTAATAACAAAAACATATTATAATTTTCCTGATGATGCAGCACGCGAGATTGTCAATATTTCCTTGTTTGACTATGTAGGTCCTGTCATAATGGTGTGGTTTTCATATCTTGTCGGCATAGCATCAAAAGGGTACGTTTTATTTATCGCTCCCATTGTTACTTTTGGCGCAGCAGTGCTTGGCTACCGCTTAGGCAGCGACAACAAACTCATTCAGGAATCGTATATCAACATAACAGAAAAAGCTAAAAAGAAATTTAACGAATAGAGGTTTTACAATGAAGTACATAATTTTTCTGTGCGACGGCATGGCAGACTATCCTGTAGACGCTCTTGAGGGCAAAACTCCATTGACCGTTGCAAACAATCCAAATATGAACGCACTTTGTAAAAAGGGCGAGCTGGGTTTAGTTAAGACAGTTGCAGAGCACCTGTCCCCCGGCAGCGACGTGGCAAATTTGAGCGTTATTGGCTATGACCCTGACATCTATTACACAGGTCGCTCCCCCTTAGAGGCTCTGTCAATCGGCGTTGATTTAAAGGACACAGACGTTACCTTCCGTGCAAATGTTGTAACCTTGTCCGATGAAGAAAACTACGCTGACAAAACGATGCTTGACTACTCATCAGGCGAAATCACAACAGAGGAAGCACATATTCTCATTGACTACTTAAAGGAAAATATGAGCTTTGATGACATATGCTTACACGGCGGCACAAGCTACCGCCATCTCTTAGTGTGGGACGGCGGTTCAACCGATGTTACGCTCACACCTCCCCACGATATTTCTGACAGAAAAGTAACAGAATATCTGCCAAAGGGCAAAGGCGCTGATGTACTGCTTGAAATTATGAAGTGCAGCCACGAATTATTAAAAAATCATCCTGTAAATCTTGACAGAATAAAAAGAGGTCTTAACCCTGCAAACTCTCTGTGGATTTGGGGCGAGGGCACAAAACCACAGCTTAGTGGTTTTACCGAAAAGTACGGTATCTCCGGTACTATGATTTCTGCTGTTGACCTCCTAAAGGGTATAGGCAACGGCGCTAAAATGGAGGTTTTAGAGGTCGAGGGTGCAACAGGCAACATCGACACAAACTTTGACGGCAAGGCAGCCGCTGCAATTGACGCTTTCCGTCGCGGTACAGATTTTGTGTACATACATATGGAAGCACCTGACGAATGCGGTCATCACGGCGATATAGAGGGCAAAATTCGCTCAATTGAGCTTATTGACGAAAAGGTTGTTAAACCTGTTATTGATTACTTAAATTCAACAGGAGAGGATTTTAGGGTGTTAATCACGCCTGACCACCCCACTCCCATTGCATTAAAAACTCACGTGAGAGATGCTATTCCTTTTGTTATCTATGACAGCAGAAGGAACACAGGCTTAAATTTAGAGTACACAGAAGAAAATGCAAAATCAACAGGATTATATATCGAACCGGGTTATAAACTGATGGAAAAGTTTTTAGAGAAATAAAAATAAAAAACTCCTATGAAAATTTCATAGGAGTTTTTTGATATTTTCTTAGAATCCCATTCCGCCCATACCAGGAGCTGCCGCTGCCGGTGCTTCGGGTTCGGGTTTGTCTGCAACTAAGCTTTCTGTTGTTAACACCATAGCTGCAACGCTCGCTGCATTCTGCAAAGCTGAGCGTGTAACCTTAGCCGGGTCAACAATACCTGTTGCCATCATATCTACATATTCTTCAGTTAATGCGTTAAAGCCGATAGCATCGCCTGCTTCTCTTACTTTTTCAACGATTACTGAACCCTCTAAACCTGCGTTCTTTGCAATCTGCTTAACGGGTTCGTCAAGCGCTTTTAACACAATCTGTACGCCAGTCTTTTCATCGCCAGCTAACTCGTCTAACAACTTCTTAACTGCCTTTGTAGCGTTGATATATGTTGTACCGCCGCCGGGAACGATACCCTCTTCAACTGCCGCCTTTGTAGCAGCTAAAGCGTCCTCAATTCTAAGCTTCATTTCTTTCATTTCTGTTTCTGTTGCAGCACCAACCTTGATAACAGCAACACCACCAGAAAGCTTCGCAAGACGTTCCTGAAGCTTTTCACGATCAAAGTCAGATGTAGCTTCTTCAATCAATGACTTAATCTGTGCAACTCTTCCCTTGATTGCCTCGGGATCGCCTGCACC
>JAZQBQ010000007.1:0-41424 GCA_045545755.1 Congzhengia sp.
ATTTAGAAAAGATGCTCTGGAGGTACTCCGTCAGCCCTTAGAAGATGGCGTAGTAACCATTGCAAGAGTCAACGCAACTCTCACATATCCCAGTAACACAATGCTCATTGCAGCTATGAACCCCTGCAAATGCGGATACTACGGCGACGGCACAGAAAGGTGTAACTGCTCCGAGGGACAAATTAAGCAATACTTAGGAAAAATCAGCGGACCACTACTTGATAGAATTGATTTACATATCGAAGTTCCTGCTGTAAAGTATAAGGAGCTTACAGAAAGAGCACCTGCTGAGAGCTCTAAAGAAATCAAAAAGCGAGTTGAGCGAGCAAGAGAAATACAAAAAGAGCGTTTTAAGAATGATATAGGTATCCATTGCAACGCCCAGATGACAGAAAAAATGGTGGCAACCTACTGTGTGTTAGGCGAGGCTGAAACTGCTGTTTTAAAACAAGCCTTTGACAATCTCGGTCTTTCTGCGCGTGCTCACAACAGAATTTTAAAGGTTGCAAGAACAATTGCCGACTTAAAAGAAAGCAAGGACATAAAAGTCGAGCATCTTGCTCAGGCGATTTATTTTAGAAGTTTAGACAGAAAATACTGGTAATAACAAAGACAGGACTTAATGTCCTGTCTTTTTATCATTTAACTTAATCTGGGTTGTTGTGTGATTTGCTTTGATTAAATCTAAAATTGCAAAGACTGTATTTTCCAGTTTTTCGCCCTTTCTATAGTCGGTTTTTGCCATATAATCAACTCTGCCCTGCTCCATGATTTTGTGAGCGGTGTCATCGTCAGTTGAATAAACCGCCACAGAATGTCCGCCGTTTAATTTAACTAATTTCATACAGGGAACATCTGTAAAGCCATCGCCAATGTAAATCATATTAGAAAAAGGCACTCTGCGTTCTTCTTCTGCCGTATATGTATTTAGCTCTCTATGTTCGGTTACGTCTAAAACACCCTTGTTGATTCTGAATAAAAACTGTGTTTTTGATGTGTAGTTTACCGCCATAGCAGGCCACACAGGAACGCCGTCTTCATCATATAAAAACTCCGCAGCATAAATTTCTTTAAAATACTTGGCAATGGGAGTACCCTCTATGATTTCTTTTACACCTGATGAAATGATGTAGTGTTCAACTGAAACACCTATGCTTTCGCCGTAGGCGTTAATTCTTTCAAACCAATCCTCAACACCCGGGCACAGTTCTACACTTTCGCCAAGCTTGTTAAACTCGGTGCGGTTCAGAAGCTTTTTGCCTCTTGCTTCGCTAAGCATAACATACATATATGACAAAATCTGGTCCATACTGTTTTCTTTTGTCAGGCGGTTGCACTCGCCCCAGAACTCTTCTGCCGTCATACCTATACCCGGGATAAACGCGTATTCCTGCATATCCTTGGTGGACAATGTTTTATCAAAATCGTACATTATTGCAGCGATTGGTTTTTTCATCATTTTTCCTCCTCGATATAAGTAAATCGCTTGAAGCTTTTGCCGTCACGCATTACTTCTTCGTGCCACATAGATGCTGGTCTTACCCAATATCCACCCTCGCCATAGAGAGCACGGTAAATTACCATTTCTTCTAAGGTTTCAGAGTGTTTGGCTATACCTATAACCTCGTATTCATTTCCTTTGAAGTGTCTGTATTTTCCCAGTTTAATTTCCATCTTACTTATCCTTTAGTGTTACTACGCTTACGCCCGTTTCTCCCTCGCCAAAGCGACCTGCACGATACTCTTTTACTGTTGGATGGCGGCGTAAAAAGTCAGAAATTCCAGCTCTTAACACTCCAGTACCTTTGCCGTGAATGATTGTAACCTCGTGAAGTCCTGAAATGTATGAGTCATCAATGAATTTATCAACCACCAAAATCGCCTCGTCCAAGGTCATACCACGAACATCTGTTTGTAGCGACGCTGTGGTTTTTTTGTCTGTTTTAAACGCGGTGGTTATCATCTTTTGCTTTTTCTTTTCTTCTTTTGCATTATCTGCACGGGTTAAATCGTTTAAGTTTGTCTTAATCTTCATAATACCCGCCTGAACGGTCAACGCGCCTTTGTTATCGGGCATTGTCAACACTTCAGCATCAACACCCATTGAAACGATGTGCACAGTTTCACCAAGTCGCACGTTCTTTAGGGGCTTGCGCTTAATCTGCTCCTTGCCTGCACCTGACATAATTTTGTCGCTCTCCGACTTTAGTGCCTGCTTTGCTTTTTCTGTTTTTTTCACAAGCTCGTTATAACTTTCCGATGCCTTAATCTCACGGATTTCCTTTAAGACCTCTTGTGACTGTTTCTTGGCACTTTCTACTATTGCAAGTGCCTCAGCGCGTGCATCCTGCATAATTTTTGCTTTTTTCTTTTCAAGATCTTCCATTTCACGGCGGATATTGCTTTTAAAAATTCTGGCGTCTCTTGATGCTGATTCTGCTGACTTTCTATCTCTCTCTGCTTTTTTGCGGCTTTCCTCCAGACTTGAAATAACGTCTTCTAACTTAATATTGTCATTATCAAGTCGGCTCTTTGCATTATCTAAAATTACATCTAATATACCAAGACGCTTAGAAATGGCAAAAGCATTACTCTTACCGGGCACACCAATCATAAGTCGGTACGTGGGAGATAAAGTCTTAATATCAAATTCACAAGAGGCGTTTTCTACGCCATCTGTGGTTAGAGCATACATTTTAAGCTCGCTATAGTGAGTAGTTGCCGCAACTCTTGCGCCGAAATTCCTTATATATTCGATTATTGAAATAGCTAAAGCTGCACCCTCAGTTGGGTCTGTACCTGCGCCTAATTCATCGGCTAAAACCAGTGTATCCTTTGTTACCTGATTTAAAATGTCAACAAGGTTAACAATGTGCGAAGAAAAGGTAGACAAGCTCTGCTCAATGCTCTGCTCATCGCCGATGTCTGCAAAAACATTGTCAAAAACGGCGATTTTGCTGCCGTCTGCAGCACAAATATGCAATCCCGACTGTGCCATCAGGGTAAACAGACCCAAAGTTTTTAAAGACACTGTCTTACCGCCTGTGTTTGGTCCTGTAATAACTAAGGTGTCATAGTCCTTACCTAAAGCAATATCTATGGGCACGACCTTATTTTTGTCAAGTAAAGGGTGTCTGCCCTGTTTTATTTCTATGATGCCGTCAGTATTTATTTCGGGCTCTGTTGCCTTTTGTTCAATAGACAATCTTGCCTTACAGAATATAAAGTCAAGAGTTAAAACTGCCTTTGTATTTACAAAGATTTCATGGCTGTATTCCACCACGAAGCTTGAGAGTTCTGCTAAAATTCTTTCAATTTCTTCTTTTTCTTTTGCCACTAACTGCGCCGTTTCGTTGGTCATTTCAACTACCGATGCCGGCTCAATAAATACAGTTGAGCCGGACGATGACGCATCATGTACTATACCCTTGATTTCGCCCTTGTGCTCAGCTTTTACAGGAATAACGTATCTGTCGCCACGCATAGTCACGATAGGCTCTTGAAGAAATTTTCCGTAAGAATTAGATGTGATAATGCTGTTTAGCGTATCACGGATACGTGCAGCCTGAGCCTTTATCTTTTTGCGGATTGCAAAAAGAGCAGGGCTGGCGCTATCTTGCATTTCCTCGTCAGATATGATTTTATCGTTTATTTCATTTTCTACATTTTTAAGATTTGTAATTGTAGCGGCTATTCCTGCAACCGATGTATCCTCACTGATTTTGTCATCTTCTATATATGACTTTAATCTTCTTGCGGTATTTAAGCCCGCTGATAACTTACACAGCTCACCCATAGTCATAACGCCGCCACGCTCTACACGTAAGATCGCAGAGGTTACGTCTGTAATCTTAAAACCGGGAGCAGGGCCACGCCTGATCAAAATTCCTGCGGCTTCTGTGGTTTCGCGTAGCTGCGCACGAACCGCCTCAGAATCCGTGCTTGGCTCTAAGGCGGTAATTTTTTCCTTTACGCTGTCGTTTTGAGTGTAGGTTGACAGTTTTTCCAAAATCTTATTAAATTCAAGAGTTTTGTAAGTTTTTTTGTTCATAGTTTAAATAAACGGATCGTCCTCGTCGTAATATTCTTCTTCCGGCTTTTCCTCTTCTATTTCAGGGAGGTTAGCAAAATCTTCTTCTGTATAATCTTCTTCTCCTGAGAATTTGCCCATCTTGTGTTCGTAATCGCAGTTGCCGTTAAGTGCCGCCTCAAATGCGTCTAAGTCTGCTTCTTTTACAACCGACATAAATGTTATTCTGCAGCATCTTGCATCTTCTAACAATTCTTTTGCACGTGACATTTCGCCAAGCTTCATATAAACGTATGCCGCATCATAGTATGCCTCAACAAAGTAGGGCTTTTTTTCTATTAATTTGTCAGCATAGATTTTTGCCTCGTTATAGTCTGTAAGCTTAATGTAGAGCTGCACCATATTATCTAAAATAACAGGGTCATCGCCGTTGTAGTCATAGGCTTCTAAATTATAATTTTTAGCCTTTCTTATGCTGTCCTTTAAAAGGTAGCAGTAACCTAAAGAGCCATAGGTTGTTGTGTTTGTATAATGAACTGTAATGTCCTCAAGCTCAGTAATCGCTTCGTCAATCTGTCCTGTCTTTAAAAGGAACACGGCATAGTCAGAGCGCACTTTTAAGCGCAGCTCGGGCCTAAGACCAGCTTTTAGCAATCTTTTGTAAATTTCTTCTGACTTTTCGGTACGGCCCTCACGCAGCAAATAGTATGCGTAAGTCTGCAGTTGCGCTATATTCATTCTCTTTTCTGCTTTAGCAAAAATGTTAAGCGCTTTTTCGGGGTCTTTACCGTAAACTTTTTTAGCTCGTGTTATGCAAAATGTGGGATACCATTTAAAATATGCATAAACTAAAAGCAGCAAGGCTATACCTATGCCCACAAAGAAATTTACAGTAAATGCGTTATATATAATATATAATGCTGCAATAAATAAAAGAAAATTCATAATAATTTCCATAGCCTTTCTGCCCACAAATAGTAATTAAAAAAATATATACACGTCTTTTATGGGCAGATAAGGCGTGTAATAAATTTCGCACATCGACGTTTCGTGCCTTTTGGGCACGAAAGCTCGGCGGTGCAATAAATTCCGCTGGAGAATTAACGGGATTTTTCACGTTATGTTCCTTTTTAATTTACAGCACGGTACATTTCCTTGGCGCCGTCCTTTGTTACGTGTTCTGCCACCTGTAAAACTTCAAATTTTGAGGTTTTTTCGCCGAAACGAAGCTCAATAACATCTCCTACTTTAACATCGTAAGATGCCTTTACCACGTTGCCGTTTACTGATATTCTGCCAGCATCGCAGGCTTCGTTTGCAAGCGTTCTGCGTTTTATAATTCTTGAAACCTTTAAGTATTTATCTATTCTCATAATTACCTCTTATTTAGCAACAAAGCCTATTTTTTTATAAACCTTCCTGAGAGTTTTGTTTGATAAATAGTTTGCAAATTCTGCACCTTTTTTATAAACACTCTCAACATAAGTCTTGTCTTTTGAGAGTCTGTCAAATTCTGTCTGTAAGGGCTTTAGCGCTGACACTACAGCCTCGCCTACAGCCATCTTAAAGTCGCCGTAGCCGAAACCTTCAAACTCACGCTCTGACTCCTCTATTGTCTTGTTTGTTACTGCTGAGTAAATAGACAAAAGATTTGTAACGCCAGGCTTTTCGGGAGTTGCCTTGATTGTGTTGTCAGAGTCAGTTACTGCACGCTTAAACTTTCTCATAATCGTGTCGGGGTCGTCGAGTAATCTAACAAAACCATTGGGATTGGGGTCTGACTTTGACATTTTCATTTCAGGTGTCTGCAAACTCATAATACGCTTGCCTACCTTGGGAATATACGCCTCAGGTACGGTTAGAGTATCGCCATAAAAATGATTGAAACGATTAGCTATATCACGAGCTAATTCTACGTGCTGGAGCTGGTCGTGGCCAACAGGAACCAAGTCTGCCTGATAAGCCAAAATGTCTGCTGCCATCAATATGGGATATGTAAAAAGACCTGCATTGATGTTGTCTTCGTGCTTTTTTGATTTTTCCTTAAACTGTGTCATACGTGAGAGTTCGCCCATCTGTGTATTACAGCTCAACACCCACGAAAGCTCTGCGTGTGTGCTGGCGTGTGACTGGATAAACACGCAGGATTTTTCAGGGTCTACACCCGCTGCCAGATACTGCATCAAAACCTCTAAAGTTCTTCTGCGTAAATCAGCAGGGGTCTGGCGCACTGTAATTGCGTGCATATCCACGATGCAATACAAGCACTCGTACTCATCCTGAAGACCTACCCAGTTTTTTATAGCTCCTATATAGTTACCCAGGCTTAAATCCCCTGAGGGCTGAATTCCTGAAAATATTCTCTTCTTTACTTGTTCCATTTTCTATCACCTTTTATATATTATAAAATTTCTTGCCGTTTTCCATTGTAATTGCTGCAATTTCTTCAGTGGTCATACCTCGCAGCTCTGCAATTTTTGCAGCCGTATATTTTACATAGCCTGAATTGTTACGCTTGCCCCTGAAGGGTTCAGGTGTAAGGTAGGGGCTGTCGGTTTCTATCAGCATTTTATCCAAGGGAACGGATGTTGCTACCGCCTGAACTTTGGGTGCATTTTTAAATGTCACCTGACCTGCGATAGATACGTACATTCCCATTTTTGTTACTTCCTTTGCCATCTCTACACTTCCAGAAAAGCAATGCATAACGCCGTTTGTGTATCCCACTTTTTTGATAATTTCCAAAACATCAGCGTGAGCATCACGGTCGTGAACGATGTATGGAAGTGAAAGCTTTTGTGCAAGTTTTAGCTGCTTTTCAAACCAGATTTTCTGAACATCAGGGGCCGGCTCATCATAGTGGTAATCAAGACCGATTTCGCCGATTGCAACAACACGTGGGTGCTTTGCCAGTTCTTCAATCTGCGCCAAATCTTCGTCATTCATATCGCCTGTATCGTTGGGATGAACGCCAACTGCTGCATAGATAAAATCGTACTTTTCAGCTAATGTAATACTTGCTTTTGAAGTTTTTATATTTGCACCGATATTTACTGCCAAAGACAGTCCCTCATCTTTTAATGAGGCAATAAGCTCATCTCGGTCTGTATCAAATTTTTCATCGTCAAGATGTGTGTGAGTATCAAAAAACATTAATTTTCCTCCGGTATGTACCCTTCGTCATCTATTAAATCATCCCCAAGATATGCAGCCACCGCCAATTTGTCGCAGCGCTCGTTTTTGGGATTTCCTGCATGGCCCTTAACCCAATGAAGCTCAACGTTATGCTCGTCTAAGAGCACAAGTAACTGCTCCCAAAGGTCGACGTTTATAGCTCTGTCCTTTTTGTTTCGCATCCAGTTGTTGGCTTCCCATTTGTAAACCCAACCCTGTTGTATCGCGTCAATTACATATTTACTGTCAGAGTAAAGATTTACATTGCAGGTTTCCTTTAATGCGGATAATCCCTCAATTACTGCCATAATCTCCATACGGTTATTGGTGGTAAGAACGTAACCTTGCGACCCCTCTTTTTCGCGACCGTTGTAGCTTAATATAAAGCCATAGCCTCCTGGACCAGGGTTGCCGCTGCAAGCGCCGTCTGTATATAAATCTACTGTTTTAAGACCTTTTTCAAACATCTTTTTCACCATTCTATGTTGATACTATTTTGCAATCTTTTTCGCTTCCATGTAGAAACGTTTTTCGTTGGCTTCTCCCATAGAGAATGTTTTTCTCGGAAGAGCGCCATCTTTGATTACTGTTTCAAATAAACTACTTTTTTGCGGCACAGGAAGCAAAATTCCAACTACACCTTTCTTTAAAGAGAGTTCACAAACTACGTCTTCTCCGTGTATGTAGTCAACATCAGCATTTAAAGAATCAAGATAATTCTGTACTGTACCAACTTCGATTGGACTTGATTTTTTCCCTATGTATAAGTCGGTCTTTTCTCCGTTATTTACAAATATAACGTGCTGACTTTCACAAGTTTCATCACCGCAATCAAGGTCCTTTTTCATTTTTTCTAAAAATTCAACTTCTGAAACATCAAAAATCACTCTGTGAATTGGCTCAAATTCCAAAACCTCGTCATGAATATTTTCAATCTCAACAAGACAGAAACGTGCCGGGTGTGTTTCTTTTTCTTCATCTCTAAGAGTCGGCTTGATATTTTCCCAACAGGTTTTAGCAGTGGCCAAAGAGTGATTTCCATCGCCAACTGCAAAAACAAGTCCGTCGTCTGCATTTTTTGAAAATTCGTCAACCGCCACTAAAAACTCGTCTGCGTCGACACCATCTACAATCCAACCTGCAAGGTGACCGCCGTTTTCCATAAGCTCAAAATCGTAAATTTTCTCACCGCATTTTACATTCTCGATAAGTGAGCACGATTTGTCGTCTACCAATAAAATAACATGCGGAAGCTCTAATGACGCATTTTCTCTGATTTTAACTCGTGGCGGAATTCTTTCTAATACAGTTCCTTCTGTTGCACGAATCGCGCTTTTTGAACCCTTTGTGAAATCATACTCTTCAAGGTCGATTGCCGCAACAACGCCACGTCTGATTCTTTCACCTGACATAGTACGTTCTACATATATAAGGCAGTTTTGGCATACTCTGAATATGTCTTTATCAAGATACTCTTTCATTGTTGAATTGATTTTTTCAATTCTTTTGTCCCCCTGACTCAAATATGCCTCAGGATATATCATATTGAGTGTACTCGGGCAATCTCCTACAAAATCGCTCACACGATCCCAATAATCAATCTGTGATGTATATTGATCGCATGCCACTACGCTCCATTTTTCAAGATCGCAGTTTTTCGGCACTAATATATCCGCTTTTTTTATTATTGACATACAAAATTCTCTCGCCTTCATAATTAAGATAATTTGTCAGCTATAACGCTAATTATTTCATCTATTTTTTCTTCTATATTACCTGAAATAACGCAAGCTGCAGCCGACTTGTGACCACCGCCGCCAAAGCTTTGTGCTACCTCCGACACATCAATTGCGTCTTTTGTTCTAAAGCTTACTCTCTTTGAGTTTTCGTCACGATCTTTTACTAAAACCGAGGCCAAAACACCCTCTAAATTCAATGGAATATTAGGAAGCTCGTCAACATCGTCGTATGTCAGACCGAAGTCAGCCAAAAAATCTCCCGGGCAATCTAAAAGCGCCACCTTGCCGTCGCAGAAAAACTGTACCCGCTCTGTAGCTGCGCCCAAAAACATCATTTTTTCACGTTTTACTGTGTCATAAATGATGGTTGTAATCTTTCGGTGGTCGATGCCACTTTCTAAGACTTTTGCCGCAATTCTAAAGGTTTCGGGGCTGACGTTAGAAAACTTAAAGTGACCTGTATCAGTAGACATTCCTGTGTAGATTGCCTCGTATGCCATCTTGGGAACATTTTTTGTGATCAAGTTTACCAGCTTATAAACAATTTGTGCCGTAGCTGCGCTATCCGCCTCGTTGTAATAAAGCTTGCCGAATGCATCACCCGTTTTGTGGTGGTCTACACACACAAGGTCAGAAATTTTCTTACAAGTTTCAGCTGTGTGACCCAATCTTGAGTATTCTCCGCAGTCTAAAACAATGGCACAATCTGCCGAAGATACAGTATTTTCATCTGCAATCTCATAGTCTGTGCCTAAAAAGTTGAACTTTTCGGGCATAGGCTTTTCTAAATAGATTGTGGCTTTCTTTCCTATTGATTCAAGTGTGTATTTTACTGCAAATGATGAACCAAGTGCATCGCCGTCAGGATTTAAGTGGGTAAAAATTGCAATATGCTCTGCTTTTTTCAATCTTTTTGCGATTTTTTTAAGCATTATTTGCCTCCCTTTAATAGCTCATTTATTCTTGCACCGTGCTCAATTGAGTCGTCTGCTTTATAAATAATTTCGGGAGTATAGCGAAGATTTAATCTGTGACCCAACTCACGGCGTACAAAACCTGCAGAATTCTTTAAAGCCGTGAGTGCATTTTTCTTAACTTCAGCATCTCCAAATACGCTTACATAAACAGTAGCATATCGCAAATCCTGAGTAACGTTAACCGAAACCACGCTTGTCATTACAGGAATTCTGGGGTCTTTAAGCTCACGCAAAATATCACTCATCTCGCGTCTTACCTCTTCATTTATTCTGTTAATACGGTTTGCTCCCATAGTTTACTCCTTTTATCTTTCAACCTCTACCATTCGGAAGCCTTCAACTACGTCGCCTTCTTTAATGTCGTTAAATCTTTCAATGGAAAGACCGCACTCGTAGCCTGAGTTAACTTCCTTAACGTCGTCTTTGAAACGCTTTAATGATGCAAGCTCGCCCTCGTGAACAACAATACCGTCACGAACAATACGAACCTGCGTATTTCTTGTAATTGTACCGTCTGTAACGTAGCAGCCGGCAATAGTACCAACACCTGATACCTTAAAGGTCTGGCGGATTTCGGCATGACCTGTAACCTCTTCTTTGTATGTGGGATCAAGCATACCCTTCATAGCTGCTTCGATTTCTTCTATTGCTGTGTAAATTACACGATATAATCTTATATCTACGCCCTTATCCTCAGCAGATGCAGTTGCGCCCGCATCAGGACGAACGTTAAAGCCTACGATAATAGCGTCTGAAGCGTATGCAAGCATTACGTCTGATTCACGAACAGCACCAACGCCTGAGTGAATTACATTTACTCTTACTTCATCGTTTGAAAGTCTTTCCAGGGACTGCTTAACAGCCTCAACAGAACCCTGAACGTCTGCCTTTATTACGATGTTCAAGTCTTTAATCTGACCTTCCTGAACCTTGTTAAAGAAGTCGTCAAGTGTTACAACATTGCTTGATACAAGTCTTTCTTCCTTAATCTTTTGCTTTCTTGCTTCTATTACCTGTTTTGCCATTCTTTCATTATCAACGGCATAGAACACTTCGCCACCCTCAGGAACTGAATCAAGACCCAAGATTTCAACAGGAACTGAAGGTCCTGCCTTTTTAACTGCCTTGCCCTTGTCATCAAACATAGCTCTGATGTGACCAAATGATGTACCCACAACTACTGTGTCGCCTGCCTTTAATGTACCATTCTGAACTAAGATTGATGCAACAGGACCACGGCCCTTGTCAAGCTTTGCTTCGATAACTGTACCCTTAGCTCGTCTGTTGGGGTTAGCCTTTAACTCTCTCATATCGGCAACTAAAAGCACCATTTCTAAAAGCTCTTCGATATTTAATCTCATTTTAGCAGAGATTTCAACACAGATTGTGTCGCCGCCCCAATCTTCGGGAACAAGACCGTGCTCGGTCAATTCCTGCTTGATTCTGTCGGGGTTAGCGCCCTCTCTGTCGATTTTATTAATTGCTACAACTATACCAACATTTGCAGCTTTAGCGTGGTTAATAGCTTCTATTGTCTGAGGCATAATACCGTCGTCTGCTGCAACAACGATAATAGCAATATCTGTAACCTGAGCACCACGAGCACGCATAGCAGTAAACGCTTCGTGACCGGGGGTGTCTAAAAATGTGATTTTTCTGTCGTTTACACGTACACGATACGCACCGATGTGCTGTGTGATACCACCAGCCTCGGTATCAATAACATTTGTGCTTCTGATGGCGTCGAGAAGCGATGTCTTACCGTGGTCAACGTGACCCATTACAACTACAACGGGAGAACGGGGTTCTAATTGGTCCTCTGTATCTTCAAAATCGTTAAAGAGGATATCTTCGCGTGTTAGTATAATTTCCTTTTCAACGATTGCACCAAAGTCCTCAGCGATTAATGATGCTGTTTCATAATCAACGCTCTGTGAAATTGATGCCATAACACCTAACATCATAAGTTTTTTAATTACTTCTGTTGCAGGAACTTCTAATCTTTCAGCAAGCTCGCCTACGCCGATTTCATCAGGAATTTTAACTGTGATAGGACCTTTTTTAACTTTTTCTTCTTTTTTTGCCTTATCCTTGTTCTTAACCTGATTGTTGTCGCGGAGCTTATCCTTGCCCTTCTTTAATTTCTGCTTTTTAACGCCGTCATCAGAAACGTTCTCAGGGATTAATTCCTCGATAACCTCGTCGTCAATTTTATTTAAGTCAACAACTGTCTGGCGTGTGTCAACATGGCGAACCTTTCTGCCGATAGGCTCGTCGATTTTTGAAGTAATTTCCTCTGCAGTTGTTTCTGTTGCTTCTGCTTTTGCCTTTTTCTTCTTTTCAGGTTTTGGAGCTACAACCTCCTTAACCTTTGCAAATACAGGAATCTCCACCTTGCCGTCGTAGGCCTGTGTCAAACGCTCAAATAAAACGTCTAACTCCTCCTGCTCCAATGAACTCATATGGTTTCTTGTAGGAAAGCCGAAACCCGACATAAGTCCTATAATTTCTTTAGAGTTTGAATCAAGCTCTTTTGCAAGCTCATGCACTCTAACCTTCATTTACGCCACCTCCGAAATATGTGTCTATGCGGTTTATTTTGCCGCAATATATCTTTTTTTATTTATTATCCAATTTCTTTAATATTGCATCTGCAAAACCCTCATCGGTTATGCAGATAACGCTTTTTGAATCCTTGCCTGTGAAACGTCCAAGCTCTGCTTTTGTTCCGTAAACTATTGACTTGCACTCATAGTTTTCAGAAATACCTTTTAGGCGGTAGGTTGATTTTTCTGATGTATCTGTTGCTATTATTACCAGATAACCCATACCCTCCTGCAGAGTCTTTGTTGTCAAAAACTCGCCTGTTTTTACCTTGCCTGCTTTGGTTGCTATGCTTATGAGATTCAGTATTTTATCCATCTCATTCTCCTTTTAATAAGCTGTAAATTTCATCAGGTACTTTCTGTCGGAATGCACGGTCTAACACCCTTTTTTTAAAAAGGTTTTCGCTGCCCTGACATTCCTTGCAAATATATGCTCCCCTGCCGTCTTGTTTGTGAGTTTCATCTATTGAAATGCTTTCTCCGTTTTTTACAATCCGCAAAAGCTGCATTTTTTCAAACTTTCCACGGCAAAGTATGCAGGTTCTCTCCGGTGTATATCCCAAAGCTTACGCCTCCGCTTTTATATCAATTTTCCAGCCTGTGAGCTTGGCAGCAAGTCTTGCGTTCTGTCCTTCCTTGCCGATTGCAAGTGACAACTGACCGTCAGGAACTAAAACCTTGGCTGCGTGTTCTTCTTCTGAAACCTCGCAACTAACTACATCAGAAGGACTCAAGGCTGCTGAAATATACTCAGCCGGGTCTTCGCTGTATTTGATAATATCAATCTTTTCGCCGTTTAATTCATCACAAACCGCCTGAACACGAGCCCCTCTCTGACCAACGCATGCGCCTACTGCGTCTACGTTTTCGTCCTGTGAAAAAACTGAAATCTTAGAGCGTGAGCCTGCTTCTCTTGAGATTGATTTAATCTCGATTACGCCATCTGAAATTTCAGGAACTTCCTGCTCAAACAACTTCTTAACTAAACAGGGATGTGTTCTTGACAAAATAATCTGGGGGTTGTTGCCTACTGTTTTTACCTCTGCAACATAGAATTTTAATCTTAAACCGGGAGTGTAGTATTCTCCTGCTACCTGTTCATTTGCAGGTAGGATGGCTTCTGTGTCGCTGCCAACCTGAACAAATACGATTTTTCCCTCGTTCTTTGTGATAAGACCTGTAACCATTGAATTTTCACGATCACGGTACATTGTGATTACCTTGTCACGTTCTGCTTCTTTGATACGCTGAACTACAACCTGTTTTGCTGTTTGTGCCGCAATTCTGCCGAATGTCTTGGGTGTTACCTCATAGCTTACAACATCACCCAAAGAGTATCCGCCGTTTAACTCTTTTGCTTCGTCAAGTGTTACCTCGATGTTTGCGTCTTCTACTTCTTCAACGATTGTTTTCTGCTGATAAACCTTGATTTCGCCAGATTCTTTATCAATGTTTACAACAACGTTCTGTGCGTGACCGTAGTTTTTCTTATAAGCAGTAATCAAAGCAAACTCGATAGTTTCTAACAATGATTCTTTACTTATGTTCTTATCCTCCGCAATTTCAGCCAACGCTGTAATAAATTCCTGATTCATTTTGTTAATTCCTCCAATATTTTAAAACTCTACTGTAAGTCTTATTGATGATATTTTATTTTCAGGAAGTGTCAGCTCACTTCCGTCTTTTTCAAAGTTAATTGTGTCGCCTGTTTTTGATATTAGCTTTGCTGTAAATTCTTTTACCCCGTTCTCTGCTGCAAAAAGCTTAACATCTACATTTTTGCCACGGCAGGCTTCAAAGTGAAAATCATACTTTACAGCACGGTCAAGACCTGCTGATGACACCTCCAGCATATACGCCTGAGGTATGGGGTCAACTTCATCTAACACAGCGCTCAGTGCTCGGCTGACCTCTTCACAGTCATTAATGCCTATGCCGCCCTCTTTGTCAAGATAAATTCTTAACACGTAAGATGGGCCTTCTTTTTTGAACTCAATATCCCAGAGGGTTATGTTTTTTGCCTCTATGATGGGGTTTAAGAGCTTTATTACTTCTTTTTCGGTTTTGTTGTATGCCATACAATATCCCCTTATTAAAATTTCTTTAGATAATGCGAAAGACTGGGAACCACGCCCAGTCTTTCTAACCACAATATCCACTATTAATATTATAACAAATACAACATTAAAATGCAAGTACTTTTAACAACTTTTTTTCAACTTGCAAAACTTTTTACAGGTGAAACTTTATGTATAATTGGTACTAAAAACATTGCAGTTTTTGCTAAACTATTCTCCTTTGTGTTTAGCAAAGCATTCGCTGCAGTATACAGGGCGATCTTCTTTGGGCTCAAAGGGAACCTGAGCTTCTTTACCGCATTCTGCACAAATTGCAGTGTGCATCTCTCTGTTCTGTCTGATGCTGTTCTTTCTTGCAATTCTGCATTCCTTGCAACGGCTGGGTTCATTTTCAAAACCCTTTTCAGCATAAAATTCCTGCTCGCCTGCTGTGAACACGAATTCAGCACCACAGTCTTTGCATACGAGTGTCTTGTCTTCGTACATTAAAAATCCCTCACTTTGAAAATAAATAAATCTATTGAAAGCCGTACGGGGCTTACAACCACAATTAACTAAATGTATTTTTCAATCTTTTTCTTTATTCTGCACATGGCATTGTCAACCGCTTTGGGAGCTTTGCCAATGATAGCTGCTATTTCCTTATAAGAAATGCCTGTAATATAATATCTTAAAACCTCAGCCTCAAAGTCGGATAACACGCTGTTTATCCTGCTTTCCATTCCCTGGGCTGCCTCACGCTCAATAACAATGCTTTCGGGGTCTTTGTGTTTTGTGTCCACGAGCTTTGCGGAAATAGCGTCGGATTCATCTCCTGATGCGTGAATGGAAACGTAGTAGTTAAGAGGCGAATTTTTCTTTCTTGTGGAGGTTTTTACCGCAGTAATCATCTGTCTTACCACGCAAACCTCGGCAAAGGTTTTAAAATTAGCACGTCGGTTGCTGTTGTAGGTTTTTATCGCCTTGTAAAGCCCGATTAAGCCTTCTTGTACAAGGTCGTCACGCTCTGCGCCCGCTATAAAATAAGGAACGGAACGTGTTTCTACAAAGCCTTTGTATTTGTTGACAATGTGCGTCTCAGCACGCTTGTCCCCGCCTTGTGCCAGAGCAACAACCTCCTCATCGGCCATTGCATCGTAATTTATCTTTGTGTTCAAATTACTTCTCAATCCTTTGTGTAGTATAAGTCATATACATACAATATTATTATATTCCATTATTTGTAATTAGTCAACGAATTTTGGCGTCAGTTGTGCATTTTCAGCAATTATACCTATTCAACAGGTTCTAATTTGTGCAAAACGTCCAAAAAATATTCAGGTAATTCGCTGTTGTATTCAACGTATTTGCCCAAAGCTGGATGAATAAACCCAAGCTTCTTTGCGTGAAGAAGCTGACCGCTGATTTTATTCTGTTCTGCAAGTTTGTCTTTTTTGAGTCCATACACAGGATCGCCTACTATCGCCTTGCCTACGCTCTTCAGGTGAGCTCTTATCTGGTGTGTTCTGCCTGTTTCCAAAACGCATTTTAAAAGGGTGTAACCGCTAAACCTTTTTTCAACATAAAAGTGAGTTATAGCTTCTCTTCCGTCACGCACTCCTGCAAGCATTTTCTTGCGGTCTTTGGGGTCACGGCCTATGGGTTTATCCACAGTAAATTCGTCTTCTTTGACTCCGCCAACTATCAGGCAATAGTATTCCCTTGTCATACTGTGTTCTTTTATCTGTTCAGATAGCGACAGGTGCGCCTTGTCATTCTTTGCAACCACCAAAATACCGCTGGTGTCCTTATCAATTCTATGGACAATACCCGGGCGAATTACGCCGTTTATTGCGGACAAGTTACCCTTGGTATGGTACATCAGAGCATTGACCAACGTTCCGTCAGGGTTGCCTGCTGCAGGGTGCACTACCATTCCCTGAGGTTTATTTACAACTATAATATCATCGTCCTCATAGACGATATCTAAAGGTATATCCTGAGGTACTGCGTCAACAACACGAGGCTCAGGTAGTATAACCTGAACCTCGTCGCCTGATTTTATCTTATATTTTTTGGTTTGTGTTTTTCCGTTTACACTCACATTGCCTTCTTCTAAGAGCTTTTGGGCAGCAGAGCGTGTAAAATCAGCACATTCCGACATAAATACATCAAGTCGTGTGCCTTCATATTCTTTTTCTGCTGTTAGTGTGAGCATTTTATTTCTCCTTTTTGTCGCTGAAGAAAAGTACGTAAATTACAAAAGCAATCGCACCTACTGTAATAAAGCAGTCTGCAACATTAAAGACAGGAAAGTTAATCAGCGTAAAATCAAAAAAATCTATAACAAAGCCCTGTCTTACTCTATCAACTAAATTTCCCACAGCGCCGCCTATCATAAAGGTAAACGCTGTTAAAAACAAGGGGGTTTTGGGTCTTTTTGCAACCACATAGCCTACCGCTGCAACAACTACAATAATGGTAGTCACGGTTAAAAGCCAGGTGTGGTCAGAAAACATTCCCCAGCCTGCTCCCCTGTTTTCTACATAGGTCAAATGAAAAACCTCATTCCACAAAGGAACTGTATCTACACTTTGCAAAAGACCGGCGGCAAAAAACTTTGCCGCCTGGTCCAAAATCGCAATTATTAATATACCTGCAAAAAATGGTATAAGCAATTTTATTAGTCCTCCTTAGCCGAAACAAAGTAATCCGAACCCGATTTTAAAAGGCGGATTTCCGCTTCTGCTATGTTAAAATACTCGGAAATACACAAAGTATTTCCTGCGTTTTTGTCTTGCATAACCAAAAATCCGCTCTTTTAAAATTCTACGACCTAAAACGGATGAAATTTTGAGCAGATTTTGGTGCGAAGGATGCAGCAAGGCTGACGCCTTGCAAAGACGACAAGCCGAAAGATGCCGTAATTTCGCCGTTTTAGGCGAGTTTGGATTGCTTCGTTTCGGCTAGGCAAGAACGCTTGCGCATCTTGCACAAAGTGTGGGATGAGCGCTGTTCTCTCCTACTGTTTCTGAGTGAATCCAGCAACGTTCACACTCTGCACCCTCTGCAACACTTACCTTAACCTTAATGCCTGTTTCGCCCTCTGTTAAATCAGCAGGAGCGTCACTAAGCGCTAAAACTTTCACGCCTGAAACGATAAAGTATGTTGAAAGTGCATCTTCCATTTCCTTTAACAGTTCATAATATGAGCCGTCAGCAAAAATTTCAACAGTTGCACCTAAGGATTTACCGATGATTTTAGCACCACGTGCTTCTTCTAATGCCTTAGCAACGTCAGCTTTTGCAAGCATCAGTCTGTCCCACTTGGACTCAAATACATCGTCATAAAGCTCAGGTGTGGGTTTGGGCATATCGTTTAAGATAACATACTCTGTTTTAGCACTATCTGTGTGAGGCATACTCTGCCAGATTTCTTCACTTGTGAAAACAAGTACAGGAGCAAGCAAGCGAACCAGTGCGTCTAACACCTTGTACATCACTGTCTGTGCTGCACGGCGTGCGCTACAGTCTGCTTTTTCAGCATATAATCTATCCTTGATAACATCTAAATAGAAGTTACTCATATCAACGATACAGAAATTATGGATAGCGTGTTGAACAATGTGGAACTCGTAGTTTCTGTAAGCATCCAATACTTTTTCAACAAGCTTTGAAAGGCGGATTAATGCCCACTTGTCGATTTCCTGCATATCAGAAACTTCTACCATATCGCACTTGGGATCAAAGTCGCTGATATTACCTAAGATATATCTTGCCGTATTTCTAATCTTTCTGTATGATTCTGACAACTGCTTTAAGATGCCGTCAGAAATTCTCATATCTGTCTTATAGTCAGCAGATACAACCCACAAACGGAGTAAATCTGCGCCGTACTTATTGATAATATCCTGAGGGCTGATACCATTGCCCTTTGATTTTGACATCTTTTCGCCTGTTTCATCAACAATCATACCATGTGTGATAACTGCCTTATAAGGAGCTACACCGCGTGCTGCAACAGATGTTAAGAGCGATGACTGGAACCATCCTCTGTACTGGTCGTTACCCTCTAAGTAAAGGTCAGCAGGGAAACGAAGTCCTTCTTTAACATCTAAAACTGCTGTATGTGATGAGCCTGAGTCAAACCAAACGTCCATAATATCTTTTTCCTGAGTGAACTCAGTACAACCGCACTCTGAACACTTTGTACCTGCAGGTAAGATGTCGGAAGCCGGTGTTTCATACCAAGAGGTAGAACCCTTTTCACCAAAGAGCTTAGCTACTGCTGCGATTGATTCTTCTGTGATTAATTCCTTACCGCAGTCATTACAGTAGAAAATCGGGATAGGAACACCCCATGTTCTCTGTCTTGAGATACACCAGTCGCTTCTGTCAACAACCATACCGGTAATTCTGTCTTCGCCCCATTTGGGAATCCAGCGAACACCCTTGATTGCCTCAACCGCTGCGTCTTTGATGTCGTCAACTGATGCAAACCACTGCTCTGTAGCACGGAATACGATAGGCTTGTGACATCTCCAGCAATGAGGATACTGGTGGATAATATCTTCTATAGCATATAATGCGTTTACTTCTTTTAACTTTGCGATGATTTTAGCATTTGATTCTTCGTAGAAAAGACCACAAAATTCGCCTGCCAATTCATTTAAGTAACCCTTGCCGTCAACAGGAACAATAATCGGGATATCTTTATAGTTTCTGCAAGCAACATAGTCCTCTGCACCATGACCGGGAGCTGTGTGTACACAACCTGTACCGGCATCAAGTGTAACGTGGTCGCCAACGATTACTAATGACTCGCGGTCAATAAAAGGATGCTGACAACGGATAAGCTCTAATTCTTTACCTGTGTACTGAGCAACAACCTCGTAATCTTCGATTCCGCCTGCTTTAAGCACGTTTTCAACAAGCTCGTGAGCTAAAACGTAGTATTCGCCGTTTGCCTTTACTAAGCTATAAGTAAAGTCAGGATTTAAGGCAATAGCAACGTTACCGGGTAATGTCCAGGTTGTTGTTGTCCAGATTACGAAGTAGATGTCCTTTTTGTCAACGCCTGTTGATGCAAATACGCCGTTGTCCTCAGATACACGGAACTTAACGTAAATTGAGCTTGTTTTATCTTCTTCGTATTCAATTTCTGCTTCAGCCAGAGCTGTTTCACAATCTGTACACCAGTAAATAGGCTTTAAGCCCTTATAAATATAGCCCTTCTTTGCCATTTCGCCGAATATTTCAATCTGCTTTGCTTCAAATTCGGGAGCAAGTGTCAAATATGAATCGTCCCAGTTGCCTAATGAACCTAAACGCTTAATCTGTGATTTCTGGTTTTCTACCTGAGAAAGCGCAAACTCGCGGCACATTTCACGGAACTTAACAATACCTACCTCGTGTCTGTTTACACCAAGCTTTTTAATAGCCTGTCTTTCAATAGGAAGACCGTGTGTATCCCAACCGTGAATATAGGGAGCTTTGAAGCCGTCCATATTCTTAAAGCGTGTGATAACGTCTTTTAAAGTTTTGTTAAGTGCGTGACCCATATGCATATCGCCGTTTGCATACGGAGGGCCGTCGTGAAATATGAAAAGAGGCTTGCCTTCGTTGTTTTCCATCAACTTTTCATACATATTTTCATCTTGCCATTTTTTGAGTATTTCAGGCTCTCTCTGAGGTAAATTTGCTCTCATTGAGAACTCGGTATTTGGCAAATTAAGGGTTTTGCCGTAATCTTCTGCCATTGGTCTTTCTCTCCTAACTGTGTATATGTTAATTTATTATTATTCTACTTCAATTTTTTCCATTATTTTTGTTTCGTCAGAAACAACAGGCGCAGCTTTTGTTTCTACTACCTTTGTTTCTTCTTCGTTCTGCGGGAACTCATCCAGCATACCGATATATGTATTTAAAACTGTCTTGAGTTTTGCACGAAGAAGTGAGCTTTTGCCTTCGATTTCTGCACACTCACGGTTTAGTGCATCAATTCTTCCGTCTGCTTTTGCTATTTCTTCTGCTGCACGTATTTTTGCTTCATTAACTATGTTGTCTGCCTGGTCGTGTGCATTTTTTAATATTTCCTCACTTGTGCGCTGTGCTGAAATAATAGCACTACGCATTGTTTCTTCCATTTCCTTATAATTTTCAACCGCATCGGTTAAAATCGCATTTTTGTCCTTTAGGCTTGCGTTTTCACGATATATTTTTGCATAGTCCTTTGCAAGCTCTGTCAAAAATGCTTCTACCTCATCTATATCATAACCGCGGAAAGCCTTGCCAAACTCTTTGTTCTCTAAATCTACAGGCGTAATCATAGTTATCGTCCTTTCGTTAATTAAATATACTTCTTTATTTCAAGCACCGTTCGGCCCTTACGGGTCTCGCCCGCTATGCTTTCAATCACAAATCTTCCGTGATGTCTTATTGATATGACATCTCCCTCTGTGAGTTTTTTGTCGGGGTTTTGTGCCACTGTGAAATTCACATTGACCAAATCCTGTGAAATCAGCTTTGCGGCATCTCCTCTCGACATTTTAGCTGCTGCTGCAACAACTGCGTCAAGTCTGAGAGACGCCACTATTACGCTTAACATTTTAAAGTTATGCTTCAGAGAAAATTCGCCTTCGGTAACCTCTGTTACCTCAACGTTTTTTCTTCCTACTGTTTTGAGGTTATAAAATATGTAGTCTTTGGCTGTATTATCGCACATTATGACAGCGCAGTCGCCGTCAAAATAAATATCTCCCACCATCTCACGCTTTATTCCAAGTCCCAAAACTGAGCCTAAGACATCTCGGTGGTTCATACCGTCTACATTTGAAATCCTAAGAGCTGTAATGGGAAAATCCGACACATCAGGTGTTAAAAAATCAGGAAAAAAGCCTAAAATAACACGTTCTGCGTCATCGTTGCCACCCCAGGACATAAACATTACATCAGGACTCAGGCGATAATGGGTGCGAAACACTGCCAACTCGTGGGGGCTTACAAAATGAGAAAAACGAACACTCTTGTACTTTAGTACAGACTGCTCGAAATCCTCACACCTTGAAAGCCATTCACTGTCATGCAAATATGCATTCTGCTTCATATTGGTTTAAAAGGGAAAACCTGTAACCTTAGCGTTGTCACGGTAGTTGCCTGCAACCTCAACATTGCTGGGTGTAATCAGGAAAATTCTGTTTGAAACGTTCTGGATTTTGCCGTCAACGCCGTAAACAGCACCTGATAAAAAGTCTACTACCTTACGTGTTGTTTCGTTGTCAAGCTTTTCTAAGTTTGCAACGATGGGTTTTTTGTTCTTTAAGTGGTCTGCTGCATCCTTCGCATCGTCAAAGCTTGCAAAATGAATAACAACAACCTTAGCAGGAGCTCCGCCTGAAATTGATGAAACCTTAGCTCTTCTGCCAAGAGGGAATGAAGGCTCTACTACTTCTTCCTCTACTGTTTCTTCTACTTCGTAGATTTCTTCCTCTTCGTCAGAAAATCCAATCCACTTAAGCATTTTGTTAAATGAGTTCATTTTTTACATCCTTTCAAGTTATAACATTCTTAGATATTTTTATGTTAAGGGTTTTTGCTTACTTAATTAAATAACGCGCTTCCTACACGCACTAACGTCGCACCTTCCATAATTGCCTCACGGTAGTCGCCGCTCATACCCATTGACAAGTGCTGCATATCAATATTGGGTATTTTCTCATCACGAAGTTTTTGAGAAAGCTTGTTTAAATCGTGAAAATACTTTCTGCACTCATCGGGTGTGGCATCAAGCGGTGCCATAGTCATAAGGCCCTTTACCTTTACATTTTTAAAGGCTGAAATGCTTTCTGCCAGGCGCATACATTCATCGGGTGTTACACCGAATTTGCTTTCCTCTCCAGAAACATTTACCTGCAGGAGTATGTTTGCAATTCTTTGCTTTTCGCCGAATTTTCTGTCAATTTCTTCTGCCAGTCTTAAGCTGTCAACAGAATGAATTAAGCTTACCTTATCGGCAATATATTTAACCTTGTTGGTCTGCAGATGCCCGATTAAGTGCCATACAGGTTCGTCTTTTAAAACCTCGTATTTATCAAGCAGACTCTGTACTCTGTTTTCGCCCAGGGTATTAACACCTGCCTCCATAACCTCTCTGGCTTCTGCCGCAGTTACAGTTTTTGTTACTGCAACCAAGGTTATATCCTCAGGTTTTCTGTTTGAATTTATGGCAGTTTCTGCTATATTATCTAAAACTTTTTTAACATTATCAATTATCACATTCACCATATCCTTTACTGTGATACAATTACTCTGCCGTCACGGAACTCTGGTGCTGTTGTTACCACCTCGTCGTAGGCTTTTATTGGCTGGTTTGAATCAGCCGAGGAAACAATTGCTTCCTCTTCGTTAGAATATATGATATTTATAGGAATAAATCTCATAACTGCTCCACGCTTAATATAGAGCCCTACAGACTCCTCCTCCGTGTGTATATGCTCAATGGCTACCTTATAGCCGCTGACACTCTTCTTTACAAAATCAATGTTAACAACACGCTTTTCCATAAGACCTGCAACGTATGTGTCGCACTTGACTATAACAGTTACTTCGTCTTTGTTGTCAGGCTCCGAGATATGCTCTACCGTCGCCTTGGTATCGCCTGATGAAAAGTCGGTAAATCTCACAATAACGCTGTCGCCTGTTTTCATTTCGCCCAGAAACTCTTTGTCAAGATTTACTGCTACCATATATGAATAGTTGTCTACAATTTTGTAGGTGTAGTTCTTTTCTTCGTCTGTTATAATGTCACCGTTTTTGACCTTGTTGATTGTGGTGCGAATGTCGTCAGGTGTCAATTCATTCGCCTTTTCCATCAAAAGAGTTTCTTCAAAGCCATCACGGCCTTCAACGAAAACACCCGGCATATTTGCCGAAACTACATTCTCTGCTCTGCCAAGTTGCTTTTCAAGCTCATATTTTCTCGCGTGGAGTTGGGTCAAATTATCAACCGACGGCTCTTTCTCTCCGTTGGCTATCGCCTTTTGCTCGGCAAGCATACTCATTTTGTATTTATACTCAGACAGTCTGTCTAAATCATTGTCACAAGTAAATGCTATTACCTCATCGACATACTTGGCAAGCTCTGCCTCCATCTTCATAGTGTCATTGATAAACACGGAGCTCCCGCTGTTGCTGTCCTCAATTGCTGATATTTTTTTATTAATCTCAGCAAGCTCTGTCTTTAAGCTTTCGTCCTCTGTTTCGCTGTAAAGCATTGCTATAATTTCTTTATTGGATACACGATCGCCGTTTTTAACATAAATTTCAGTAGCACCGGAAAGGGTTACCGTGTTCACAAATTCGCTTTTTATAAGTACAGCCTGTGTGGTGCTTGATTCTTCAATTTTGTCCTCCTGTAAAAGCTCTAGACCGACCCTTGATGTAAACAGACCTCTTACGAAATATGTAACAACCAAGACCAAAAAAAGCACTACAGGTATCAACCATTTATTATTTTTCATAGCTTTTCCTCAGTATGATTTCACACAAAAATACACATTTATATCAATTCTATTTAATCATACCATACTTTTAGTGTTTTTGCAACTTTTTTTTGCAAAAAAATAAGCCCTCCCGGGCCTATTTTTTGTGAAATTATATTTCGCTAAACAATAAAAACTTCGGAACACCATTTTCATAATCAGGTGCAATTTCACCTTTTACCAAAGGCTTGATATATTCAACAAACTTTTCTGTTACGAAATTTCCTCTTTCGTTGATGTAATCAGCAGGTACGATTTTTGCTTCATTTGCAACCTTATTTACATCGACTGCCTCATATGTAACCTTATAGGGGTTATCAGACACTCTCTTTATTGCCATAACAACTCCTGTTTTGCCCTCTGTTGCTGCACCAACCGCAGAATATCCTGTGTTGAAGGATTCGTCAATATCTGTTTTACTTAATATGTGACTTGCACATCTCTGGGGTGTGTTCAGTTCAATACTTCTGACCTTAACACCAAAGCGCTCTTTAATAAGGCTTTCTAACACCTTAGCTGTTCCACCGAGCTGCTTGTGACCGAATGCATCAAGGCTGCTGGTTGAATCAAAGTTGCACACATACTCCCCTTTGGCATCTCTAATGCCCTCTGATACAACTATTAAAACGTGCTGCTTGGTTTCAAATATTTTTTCAATATCTTCATACATTTCTTCAAGAGCAAAAGCTCTTTCAGGAAGGTAAATAAGATCAGGGCCTACACCGCCGATACCGGCTAAAACTGATGAGCCTGCAAGCCAGCCTGCATCTCTGCCCATTACCTCGATAATCTCAACAGATTTAACAGCATAAATCGCCGCATCTGTCCCAACCTCACGAACGGTTGCAGCAATATATTTTGCCGCACTGCCAAAACCAGGTGTGTGGTCCATCTCAGGAAGGTCGTTGTCTATGGTCTTGGAAACACCTAAAAACTTGATGTCTTTGCCGTTTTCTTTTGCATATTTAGAAAGCTTTGCCGCAGTGTCCATAGAGTCGTTGCCGCCTATGTAGAAAAAATAACCTATATTGTATTCTTCTAAAATTTCAAATATTTTTTCATAAACACTTACTTCATCTTTAGGAAGCTTAAAGCGGCATGAACCTAAAAATGAAGCAGGCGTTTTCTTCAATAGCTCGATTTTTTCATCGTCGCAACTCAGACTGTCAAGATCCTTGATATTTCTTTCAAGCATACCCATAATGCCGTTTATCATACCATATACCTTGCCTATTGCAGGGTTATCAGCACCTGCTTTAATTACTCCTGCCAATGTTGCGTTAATTGCAGCAGTCGGTCCTCCCGACTGACCTACCATAAGATTTTTTAATTTGCTCATTTAAAAATCCCCCTATTTTTAACCTTTTACTTTTTCATTATATAACGGCTGACGACAAAAAACAAGTACATTTACCAAATTCTTTCAACAATAAAACACAGAAATGTAACTTTACTTTTTTCCACAGGTATGGTAAAATCAAATTAGGAAAAACCGAATTTAACGAAAGGAAAATTGAAAAGTTGGTGAAAAAGTATGTTACATAAAATCGTGGCTGCAACCACAAATCCGGGAAAGGTTCGTGAAATCAAAAAAATTCTTTCTGACTATGAAATTTTATCATTAGCGGATGTAGGTATCGCAGTTGATGTCGAAGAAAACGGCAAAACTTTCTGCGAAAACGCATACATCAAGGCTTATGAAATCTCAAAACTTTGCGATTTGCCTGTTTTGGCTGATGACTCAGGTCTTGAGGTTGAGGCATTAGGCGGACGCCCCGGTGTGTACTCAGCACGCTATGCAGGAGAAAACGCCCCCTACAGCGTGAAAATTGCAGCCTTAGCAGAGGAATTAAAGGACATTCCCAAAGATGAGCGCCGTGCACAGTTTGCTTGTGCGGTATGCCTTATTTTGCCCGACGGCAAAAAGATAGAAGCCCAGGGCGTAAGTTGTCCCGGAATTCTTTTGGAAACACCTCGCGGCGAAAACGGATTTGGCTATGACCCTGTGTTTTATTGCCCCGATTACGGCAAGACTTTTTCCGAAATGTCAATGGAGGAAAAAAATGCAGTCAGCCACCGAAACGCAGCACTAATTGCACTTTTAAATAAAATTAAAGGAGAAAACTTATGATAAAAAGATTATCAGCACTTGCCCTTTTAGTAATCTTGACATTGACCTTTGTAGGTTGTGCAAAGGAAACAAATTCAGACCCCTACGTTATAGTAGAAAACAACGACCCCTTCTATGACGAAATGATAGAAAAGCAGAATGTACGTCCCGTGGCTGTTATGATTGACAACGATGTTGACGCTGCCCGTCCTCAGATCGGCTTAGAAAGTGCGTATATGGTATATGAGATAGTTGTTGAAGGCAGAGCTACCAGATTTATGGCGCTCTTTAAGGATTACGATTTAGAAAAAATCGGACCTATCCGTTCATCACGTCATTATTTCCTTGACTACGCCTTAGAGCACGATGCAATATACACCCACGCAGGCTGGAGTCCCAAGGCCGCTAAGGATATTAAATCCTTAGGTGTAAATAACGTAAACGGTGTTGCAGGCGACAGCGATATTTACTGGCGTGATAATACTTATGATAAAACCTGGCACAATCTGTACACATCTCTTTTGAATGTTTCTGAGCGTGCTGACAGCAAGGAATACCGCCGCACAACAGACAATGCTATTCCCGACTACAATAAAAACGACGAAGTTCCTAATGGTACTGACGTGCTTGAAATTTCTATTCCTTATGCAAACTTCTACAAGGTTACATACAAATACGACGAAACCACAAAACGTTTTGTACGCTATGTAAACGGTAAAACTCACGACTCCCAGACAGGAGAAACTCTGAGTGCTAAAAACATCATTATGTACACTGTAAAGAATGTAAGCCTTCCCGATACAGAGGACAAAGGCAGACAGGATCTTGAAAACATTGGTTCAGGCACGGGCTACTATTTCTCCGACGGCAAAATGGTAGAAATCAAATGGGAAAAGACAGCACGTGATGCTAAAACAAAATATACTTTAGCTGACGGCACACCCTTAAAGCTTAACCCCGGCAACACATTTATACAGATTGTTCCCACGTATGTTGGAACAGAAGTAACACACGCGGAACCGATTTCACAGCCAATGCAACCCGCTGAATGAAAACAATAAAAAATAACCCCGACAGGGGTTATTTTTTATGCTATTGTTTTCTTATATACGTTGGTACCACTCTTTCCACCGAGTCCTTAATTGCCTCAATGTCGTCTGCATCTGCTGCTTCCTGCAAGTCCGCAAGCATAGCAAAGAGCTTGTCCTTTTCAATATCGATAGGCTTGCCTATAAATATCTTATTATGCTCTGTATTCTTTAAGCCTTCTTCATTCATAAGGAGCTCTTCATAGAGCTTTTCGCCGGGGCGAAGTCCGCAAACTTCAATTTTTATATCTACATCGGGCTTATAGCCTGACAACCTTA
This sequence comes from Congzhengia sp., assembly GCA_045545755.1. GTDB lineage: Bacteria > Bacillota > Clostridia > UBA1381 > UBA9506 > Congzhengia. Next base: position 27,600 of record JAZQBQ010000007.1, read on the forward strand.
TCAGATTTTTTGCAAGATCGTAAATTCTTACAGGCTCGCCCATATCAAGCACGAATATCTCTCCGCCCTTGGCAAAGCTTGCAGCCTGCAGTACAAGCTGAGTTGCCTCAGGAATTGTCATAAAGAAACGTGTAATATCCTTATGTGTAACCGTAACGGGTCCGCCTGTCTCTATCTGCTTTTTGAACAGAGGGATAACGCTGCCGTTAGAGCCTAAAACGTTACCAAAGCGAACTGCCACAAACTCTGTTTTGCTGTTGGCTTGGGCGCACTGCACAATCATTTCACACACACGTTTAGTAGCTCCCATAATGTTTGTGGGGTTTACCGCCTTGTCGGTAGAAATAAGCACAAAGCGTTTTGCACCGCATTCATCTGCGCACTGTGCTACGTTTAATGTGCCAAACACATTATTCTTTATCGCTTCGCTGGGATTTGCCTCCATCAACGGCACGTGTTTATGCGCTGCGGCGTGGAAAACAATGTAAGGTTTGTACTTTTTAAATATTCTTAAAAGTCTTTCCTTGTCTCTTACTGATGCAATTATTACATCTATCTTTTCTGCACCGTATCGAGTATTTAATTCCATCTGCAGATCGTATGCATTGTTTTCATAAATATCTAAAATAACAAGCTTTTCAGGGTTATACCTCATAATCTGTCGGCACAGCTCAGACCCTATAGAGCCGCCTCCGCCTGTTACCATTATGGTTTTGCCCTCGATGTATTCACTGATTTCTGTATTGTCAAGCTGAATGGGTTCACGAGCAAGTAAGTCTTCAATTTCTACATCACGAACGTGGTGCTTGATGTCCGTATCCGCACCTGAAATAACCTGGTCAATACTGGGTAAAATCTTAGTTTTACAACCTGTTTCATTACATATTTCCAATATTTCACGTCTGTCCGTAACATTGGCAGAGGGTATTGCAATCAATATTTCGTCTACTGCTTTTTGTACACAGATATTCTGAATATCGTATCTGTCGCCAAGTACCCTGACACCATAAATAATTGCGTTTTGCTTCTGCTTGTCATCATCAATAAAACCAACTACCTCGTAGTTCAGGTTATCGTTCCCCGCTAAATCCTTTATCATTACCATGGCTGCACTTCCTGCACCTATGATCAAAAGACGCTTTTTCTCAGCATTGGCAGATGTGTGTTGTTTCTCTCTGTACACACTGTAAAGAGCATATGTAAGCATACGGGTAAACACCGTAAACACCAAAATAATGAACAGCGCACATATTGTCTGCCTGGGACCGTAGGAAGTGGCTTTTAAGTGCACCAAAACGTTATTTGCCATCAATACCAGCACAGATGCAGCAACTCCAGAGTAGGCAATGCGTGCATAGTCCTTTATACTGGCATGTATCCACAAAACAGTATATACCTTAGCAAATAAAAAAGCACATACAAAAATAAGCATACTGATAATTACAGTTTCGTAATGAGTTGTAATCGCATTTGCAGCATGGTCGATGCCGTCAACAATTATAGGCGTAACAAAATACGCAAAGACAACAATCAGCATATCCACTAAAAGCAGGATTCTGTTTCGGAAAAGATTATATTTTGTCTTGACCTTTGCTGTGGGCTTTATGTACTTTTTGTTTTCAATATTACTCATATATGTACACACATTCCTTCATTTATATCATAAGATACCTATATTAGCTTATCATACATTCAACATATTTTCAAGAGTTTTTTACAAAAATAATTATTTTTTAGCTGTTTTTTTGTGCACTTTTTCGTTTTTTACCACAAAAAATGCACAAATACAGAAAACGCTGCACTTGTGCATTATATTTTTTCTTAATTAGCCTTCATTCCGTTGGCAAAAGCTTGTGTTGTCTCAGGAGTTTCATCAAACCAATAAGGTCTTGCAGGAACAACGTTTTTACCGTAAGCTTCATCATAGTCTGCACTGTTAAACCAAAACGCCATTTTGATATTTGGGAATTTTTCTAAATCACTGAACATATCATTTATCCATTGCACCTTGTCGCCGCCTATGGAGCTTGAAGCAAACTCAGTAATAACCCACGGGAATTTGCCGTAGTCCTTTATACTTTTGTCTGTGATATTGGAATAGATTTCGTCAAACGTTCTCCATCTTTCGCCGTGAGCTTCGGCATAATATGTGCCTGTGTTATAGCCCGTTACACCAAAGAGATGAACATAGCCGTTGCCGGGATAATATGCCAGGGATGAGTTGTATCCGTTAGGCGGGAAATTTTCGTCATTGGGATTAAATATCCAGATTGTGTTATTTACGCCCTCTTCTTCAAAAATGTTATAAATTCTTTTCCACACCTCTACAAAAATCTGCGGGTCGGTAAGTGTAGCTGATGCGCTGTAGCTTGTCCAGTCGGAATTCATTTCGTTATTTAAGCGGAACAGCACAGGATGAGAAAAATCACGTATGTCCTGAGCTATTTTTCGCAGTTTATCGTCGTGTTTACCATCTAACACATCAAACATAGGGTTGTGTCCGTCTAAATCTTCATTCATAATCGTTGAGGTCTGCAGCGTCAGCTCAATGATTTTACTCTCATTGTATGCTGTTTTCATACCTTCTACAGGAACCTTTTCCGTGTGGTAAATGTATTCTAAGACGCCCTCAAACTTAGCGTCTACCTTATCCTCTAATTTTCTTATATTGGTAAAGTCATTATTGATAACCGCCCAGGGAGTAAATATGCCCCATTTGCAGGTTTCGCCATCTTTTAGCTCCTTATAGAGTGCCTTTGTTTCTTCGTTCCAGTTGGGATTTTCTACAGGAAAAAAGTCTGTAAATGTATCAGATACACCTTTAGTAACTACGTTTTCGCTAAAGGATTCTAAGGTGTTATACACCTCTTCCATTAATTCCTCTGTATATTCGGTGGCTCTAAACATTATACGGTAAAGTATAACGTCATCTCTGTAAATATAGCCGTACACGTAAGTGTTTTCCTTGTATTTGCTGACCGCGTCAGGTTTTCTGGAAAGCGCCAAAATCTGCATCGGGTAGCCAGCAATTTCCTCGTAATCGTTCTTGTGGACTGTTATATTGTTTTCCTTCATATACTTTTCATCAAGCATATACTTGTGGAGAACTTCAGTAACGTACTTTTTGCTCTCCTCCACTCCCGGACCATAGGTTGTCCACTCCTTTGAAATCACAGCAGAAAAAGCGCTGCACTTAACAGAAATATATTCCTGTGCCGCAGAAAAATCATACTCCGCATCAGCAGGAAAGCCTATTGCGAAACCACGTGAGTGATTTATTAAGTATGTTCTTTCTTTATTTATCTGCACCTCACGCACATCATCTGTTAAATAATCAATCATCAATGCGTTATTCTGCGGAACATTATTCACATAAAATACAGACCGCGGAAGTCCCAAAATTTCTCTTACAGTCTGGTTTACAGGTGTGAATTTGTATACACACAATGCCGCTATAAGCGCTAATATCAGTATTGCAATGATAAGTATAATACGTTTTTTCTTCATTTACATTTCCCCCTGCATGTTATGGAATTATTCTAACACATAAAGGAAATAAAATCAATCATACAAAAAGAAAAATGGCAATTTGTTCCCAAATTGCCATTTTATAATATAACTGCTTAGTCGTCGATTGAATTATCAGTTGCTTTAGCATAAATTGCAAGAACTTCCTCTGAGGGTTTCTCGTCAATAAGTGTAACAACAACAGCAGCGATTGCACCTAGGATAAAGCCGGGGATAATTTCGTAGATGCCTGTAATAGCTGTAAGTGTAGCACCGCCTGCAACGGGTAACCATAACCAAACCATATCAACCAATGCACCAACTACGATACCTGCAACTGCGCCCTTGTATGTAAAGCGCTTCCAGAAGAGTGAGAACAGTACCGCAGGACCAAATGCCGCGCCAAAGATACCCCATGCATTAGAAACAAGGTTCATAATTGCCTGAGCCGCTTCGCCCTCGCTGCTTGCGATAAAGTAAGCAACTACTGCAATAACTAAAACGATCGCACGGCTAACCCAGAGCATTTCTTTATTTGAAGCATTTTTACGAATGAGTGGCTTATATAAGTCACTTGCAAACGAAGACGCCGCAACCAATAACTGTGAGTCTGCTGTTGACATTGATGCTGCGATAATTGCAGCTAAGAGAAGACCTGCGATAAATGCCGGGAATACTTCTTTTGCAAGTTTTACAAAAATAAGTGACTGCTGTCCACTGCCAAGCAACTGTGCAGAAAGATCTACGCCGTTATTGTCTATAAACATTCTGCCCAGATATGCAATAACAATTGTTGCTGCGAGTGAAAGTACAACCCAGATAATAGCAACAGTAGCTGACTTTTTAACCATTGAGGGCTTCTCAATAGCCATAAATCTTACGATAATATGAGGCATACCAAAGTAACCGAGACCCCAGCCAAGACCGGAAATAATATCCTTCCAGCTTGCATTGAAGAAGTTTGCTACAAACTGAAATTCCTCGCCATTGGGTCCTTGATATATTGTCGTAAGTGCTGCAGGCTCTAACTCTCTTGTAAAGCCTATAACAACAGGTACGATTAAGAGCGCGCCAAGCATAAGTAAGCCCTGGAAAAAGTCTGTCCAGCAAACTGCGTTAAAGCCACCCAAAAATGTGTAAACCACAACAATTGCTGCAAAGATAAGCATTGCGTTTGTTTTGGTTAGGCTGGGAACGAGTGTTGTAAATACGTCTGAGCCTGCAACAAATGCTGATGCAACGTAAATTGTAAAGCATACTAAAAATACTACCGCACAGATAATACTCACAACGTGGCTCTTTGATGCAAAGCGGTTTGAAAGATACTGAGGAAGTGTAATGGAATCCCCTGCCGCTTTGGAAAACTTACGAAGTCTTCTTGCAACTAAAATCCAGTTTGCAGCAGTACCGATAGCAAGACCGATACCAATCCACGCCTGACCAAAACCAAATGCTAAAATACTGCCGGGCAAGCCCATAAGTAACCAGGCACTCATATCTGAGGCTTGGGCACTCATCGCCGTTACCCAGGGACCCATCGCTCTACCGCCTAAAAAATAATCTTTTTCTGTAACTTCTTTTGATTTAAAAAAGAAGAATATACCTATAGCAATCATTGCTACAAAGTACAGTGAAAATGCTAAAATATCCATTATGTAGTCTAACTCCTTCTGTTCCTGAATTTTTGCATATATGAAGCATTATACCATATAAAATATCAAAAATCAATGAAAACATTGCCAATATATGCGAAATTATGAAAGTGAATCTATAGCTTTTTTCAAAAAATAAGTCTATTGCATTTTTTAAAGATTTAGAGTATAATAATAAAGATATTAAACAAATGGGGTATCAATATGGAACAAGCAAGAAAAAGAATTGAAGAATTAACAAAACTTTTAACATATCACTCTCATCAGTACTATGTTTTTGACAATCCTGAGATTTCCGACTATGAGTATGATATGCTCCTTCGTGAGCTCAAAAATTTAGAAGAAGAATATCCCCAGTTCCGTGACCCTGCCTCCCCCACCGCCCGTGTTATAGGCAATGTGGCAGAGGGCTTTGAAAGTGTTACACACATCGTTCCTATGCAGAGCTTAAATGATGCCTTTTCAAAAGAAGAGGTTTTGGACTTTGACAAGCGTGTTCGTGATGCGGTTGGCGATGTAGAATACGTTACGGAATATAAAATTGACGGTCTTTCTGTGTCATTAGAATACGAAAACGGACTTTTCACACGTGGCTCAACCCGTGGCGACGGACTGGTGGGCGAAGATGTGACAGAAAACCTAAAGACAATAAACTCTATCCCCCTGCGCCTTACACGCCCTGTACCTTACCTCGAGGTACGCGGCGAGGTGTTTATGTCAAAGGCGACCTTTGACAAGCTAAACGAAGCAAGAGAAGAAAAAGGTCAGGCTCTTTTTGCCAATCCAAGAAATGCTGCTGCAGGCTCACTCCGTCAGCTTGATTCTTCCATTGCAAGAGAGCGAAATCTTGACATTTTTATATTTAATATACAGCGTGCAGAAGGTCTTGACTTCTCTACGCATCACGAGGGACTGGCTATTTTAAAGGAATTAGGCTTTAAGACCGTTCAGCAAAATGAAGTGTTTAAAAATATTGAAGACGCTTTCCGTCAGGTAGAGATTATCGGCACAGAGCGTGATGCGCTTCCCTTTGACATTGACGGTGCGGTAATTAAGGTAAATGATTTGGCACAGCGTGAGGAATTAGGGTCTACTGCCAAATGTCCCCGTTGGGCAGTTGCCTATAAATATCCGCCCGAAACCAAGAAAACTAAACTTATTGATATATTTATACAGGTAGGCAGAACAGGTAAAATTACACCAAATGCCTTACTTGAGCCTGTTAGAGTTTCCGGCAGTGTGATTTCTAAGACAACTCTTCATAACATCGACTTTATACGTGAGCGAGATATAAAAATCGGCGACAGCGTATATGTAAGAAAAGCAGGCGACATTATTCCTGAAATTGTAGGAATTGAACCCAAGGACAGAACAGGGGCAGAAACAGAGTTTAATATGCCCGAGGTTTGCCCTGAATGTGGAGCACCCGTGGTACGTGTTGATGGCGAAGCGGCACATCGCTGCACAGGAGACAGTTGTCCTGCACAGCTTCTTCGTCGGCTTATGCACTATGTATCAAGGGACGCTATGGATATTGAAGGATTAGGTCCTGCACTTTTGGAAAAATTCTTAGATGAGGGCTTTATCAAATCCCCCGCCGACCTTTATACATTAGAAAAAGAAAAAATCGCAGCATTAGATAAAATGGGCGAAAAGAGTGCCGAGAACCTGCTAACTGCAATTGAAGAAAGCAAAACGCGTGACCTTTACAGATTTTTATACGCTTTGGGCATCAACCTAAATGGTTTAAAATCTTCAAAGACAATTTGCAAACGCTTTACCACAATGGGTGCGTTAATGAATGCAACATTTGATGAGCTGGTAGAAATCCCAGACATCGGCGAAAAGACCGCACAAAACATTGTGGACTACTTTAGTCTTGATGAAAACCGTCGGTTGATTTTGCGCCTTATTGAGTTAGGCGTTAACGACAAAGCCGAGGTTTTGGCCGCTGCAAGTGCAGAACTCAGCGGCAAGAAGTTTGTTGTTACAGGTAAGTTTGATAGTCTCTCACGCGATGAAATTGTGGATATTATAGAGCAAAACGGCGGCGAAGCAATAGGCTCAGTATCTAAAAAAACCGATTTCTTAATAGTTGGCGAAAACGCAGGCTCAAAGCTTGCCAAGGCCGAAAGCTTAGGAATAAAAACTCTCACTTTAGATGAGTTTATAGATATGATAAACATGGAGGAATAAAAATGTTAGCTAAAAAATACAAGGAAATGCTTTCAAAAAAATCAGTAATTCGTGAGTTGTCAGAATTTGCAACGGCGAGAGGTAAAGAAATCGGATACGAAAACGTATTTGACTACAGCCTCGGCAACCCCTCAATCCCTGTTCCTCAGGAATTTACTGATTACGTTATAAAATTATTAAAAGAAGAAAACCCTGTGAAATTACACGGCTACAGCCCAAGCCTTGGTATCCCTGAGGTTAAAGAAAAAATTGCTGCGTCATTAAACAGACGTTTCGGTATGAATTATCGTGGAAGTCATATCTTTATGACATCAGGTGCTGCAGGTGCTATTGCTCACGCAGTACGCACAGTTACAGAGCCGGGCGATGAGGTTTTAACCTTTGCCCCTTACTTCCCTGAGTACATTCCCTACATCAACGACTCAGGTGCGGTGCTAAAGACAGTTCCCCCTCAGGTTGAGGATTTCCAGATTAATTTTGCAGAATTTGAAAAAATGCTGAACGACAAGGTGGCTGCAGTATTAATTAATACACCAAACAACCCCTCGGGCGTTACATATTCTGAAGAAACTTTAAAAAGGCTTGCAGAAATCTTAGAGGCAAAATCGGCTGAATACGATCATATTATTTACCTTATTTCTGACGAGCCTTATCGTGAAATCACTTTTGACGGAATTGCCTGTCCCTACCCTGCTAAATTCTATAAATACACTCTTACCTGCTACTCATTCTCAAAATCACTTTCACTCCCCGGTGAGCGTATCGGCTATGTTGCAGTTCACCCTGACTGTGATGAAGCCGAAACAATGGTTGTTATGATGGGACAGATTTCACGTGGTATCGGCCACAATTGCCCTGCTTCCCTATTTCAGTTAGCAGTTGCAGAAAAAGCGGATTTGACTGCTGATTTATCAGTTTACGAAACAAATATGAATATTTTGTATGACGCTTTTATGGAGTTAGGCTTTACCTGTGTTCGTCCCAACGGCACATTCTATATCTTCCCCAAGGCGTTAGAAGAAGACTCCGTTGCTTTCTGTAAAAAAGCGTTAAAGTATGATTTAATACTTGTTCCTGCTGATTCATTCGGTTGCCCAGGATATTTTAGAATGGCGTACTGCATTGATACGGAAAAAGTTAAGCGTTCAATAGTAGCATTAAAGAAATTTGTTGAAACAGAATACCCGAATAGATAAAAAATTAAACCCCGACAAAAGTCGGGGCTTTTATCATTCTGGTTGCCTTTTGTCACGTCAGGCACAAAAATTTGTATTACATGTCATCATGGAAGCCTATGTCCTGCCGCGCGGTAAATTTCATACCATTCTGCACGTGAAAGTTTAACATCAGATGCTTTGCATATCTCTCTGAGATGTTCGGGATTCGTTGTGCCCGCAATTAATTGCATATCTGCAGGATGACGAAGAATCCACGCCGCCGCAACACCTGTTTTTGTAAGATCGTACTTTTCAGCAATTTCAGCAAACTTTTTGTTAAGTTCCGGAAATTGATCATTGTCCACAAAATTACCTTTAAAAAATCCATATTGGAACGGTGACCATGCCTGAATTGTTATATTCTTAATCCTGCTATATTCTAAGAAAGAGCCATCATGCATTACCGACTCGGCGTTTTTCATATTCACATTTATGCCCGAAGTCACCATGCCTGCCTCCGTCACTGAAAATTGAAGCTGATTTATAATAAGCGGTTGTTTTACTGCGGTTTTTAAAAGTTCCATTTGCATCATATTTTGATTTGAAACACCAAAATATTTAACCTTGCCCGAGGATTCTAATCTATCGAAGGCCTCTGCAACTTCCTCCGGCTCCATAAGCGTATCAGGGCGATGAAGAAGTAAAACATCAACATAATCCACTCCAAGACGAGAAAGACTCCCTTCAACAGATTTTAAAATATGTTCCTTTGAAAAATCAAACTGTCCGTCATGGATCGCACACTTTGTCTGAATCATTATTTTTTCTCTTTGCCCATTATGGCGTTTTAAATATTCTCCAAAAACTTTTTCCGCATTTCCACCGCCGTAAATATCCGCATGGTCAAAAAAGTTAATCCCATTTTCTATGGCTGTATCTATAATAGCATCAACTCTTTTTTCGTTCAGATCGCCCATTCTCATACAACCAAGTGAAATAGCTGATGTTTCAAACTTATTTCCTATTTTTACATTTTTCATCTTTCTATCTTCCTTTCGACAACATTCGACACTCTTTATAGACTCGTGTCAAGACTGGAGAACAGTGAATAATAGGACCTACTACTTTTTCCTGATTTTTTCACTGGATTTTTCTTAAACACTTTTCCTTAGAACCCGCGAGAATACTGGATTTTCTCGCATCCGACAGTGTATGTAAATATCAAAATCGGCAAACTAATGTTTTAAATTGTATGGACTTGACACAAGTAAATTCAATGGAATTATATCATTTTACTCATAACGATATCTTCCACACTTCCTTTTTACTTTCTTTCTCATATATTCTTATAATCGACTTGTAAAGTTCCGGATGACGTTCGCAATGAGAAGTATCAAATTCATAACAAAAATCGTTCCATTTTCTAAACTTATGAAGATCATAAGTATTTTGATCAAAATCTATAAAGTTGCGCAAGTCTGAATCATTATCAATTATATGATCATAAGATGCACAGAGCATAATAAGTTTCATAACCCAAGTACATTCATAGTTCCAAAACTCATCATCATTTGGGTCACCACACTCTATATTGATCAAATCAAATGTTGCGTGCCCCCACATTTCGCTGGCATCATCAGCCGAAAGTCCATTATCAAGAAGCATTTCCAATGCGTATACTGAATTTTCATTCATAACAAAAGCAAATTCCCACATGGGATTTAAACTGTTCTCGCCATCATAAGGAACTCTTGGGTTACTTATGTCCATCCCGTATTTTAAAAACAGCTCTGTAATTTCAGGTAAATTTTTACTGAGCATATCCTGTGTATCACACAGAATATCTCCGTAAATATGATCCAGCAAGCCCCAACCCGAAACTGCTGTTGCACCAAGTGGATCGGCACCTTTTTTCAACAATTCTTCTATAACATTTAAATCTATTTCTTCTTTTACACATTCCTCATATAATTTATTATTCAAGTCTACTTCTTCAAGAGTATAAGCACCCTCATAACAATGTGTATGTTCAAATTCATATTCGTTCATATGCAATTCCGCCATTCTTACAATAATAATCAACACTCTTTACAATTTAGATGCCATTCAAATTTTAAGGTCCCATAAAAGAAATTAAATCATAACCCTTTTCTTTACCAACTTTAATCATATACTCCATTCTATATACGAATCTATGGTAAAAATCTATAATCAGTTCGAATTCTGCATTATCTTATTTAGGTCTATTAGCATTATACTCTTCAATCTGTTCTTCATTAAGATCTCTTGCATATAGCAATTCATAAGTAGCAGTGCCTCTTTTTTCTCGTAATTTGGTTGTAAATTCATTTTCTCTTCCCGAAGATAAACAATCAATCGTATCTTTAATATCTGTTAAGATATTATTCATAGAATTAAATGTGTAGAAATTATGTGTTAAATACCATTCAAATCCGCTTACAACTGATACCTGTTCTTTTCCATCATCATCTGTCCATTGGTGTTCTATCCTCTTTTTGTTGGCTTCAAGTTCATCATTGTAGTGTTTGTATAGAAACGGGGTAAGGTATTGACTGACATCATCTTCCTCAATCGAAATCTCCACACTTCTCATTTCCGCTACATTATCCATATCATTAGTGTTTGAATAATCGATAACTCTTACTGGCATAATCCAGAAATACGATGAACTGTCATGACCATCTACTATACCTATTTCTCTTTTGAAAATATCTCTACCCATAACGGAAAAACATAGTTCTTTTATTTGTTCAAGAACTTCTTTGTTATTTTGTCGAAGTGCAACTGCATTATCCAAAAGAGATTTTAATTTCAAAAATGACTTGTGAGTTATATCTGACTCTAACAAGAAACTATGAACAGTATGATAGATTGAATAATCCGACATATAAGTTGAATAATCCTCATTAAACAAATCTAGCATATCTCTTATACATAATTGCTCAGGGTTACACAATCTCATAAAATCAGTTTCTTTTTTAGGGTATACACCTTTCATTGCATTAACAAGCTCGTTTTTACTAACATCATCATAATTCTTAACTGTAATCATATCATTCCCAGCATTTCGATGTTTTCTCCAATGGTCATATTCGAGATTATAAATATAATAAAGATATCCATTATGAGTTATAAAAATCAAATTTTCTTCATGAAATTTTACTGCTTCAAATTTTCCAAACAATTTCATAACATCACTCCTCTATCTATGATTATACAAATAACCATGTCCGATAAACAGTACACTTCTTTTCAACATCATTCAACCTCATTCGACACAATTCTCACTCGTGTCAAGACAGGGACAAAATATTACCATTTAATAATTTCTATTTTCTTAAGATGCTCTTCGCTCAAAATAGGAAACATTTCAGACCATTTTAAAAAAACATCTGCGTATTTTGTTAGTCCTTCAATATCTAATTCTTCAAAGGCTACTTCTATCCAAGTATCAGGCATTAAACCATCGGCAACTTTAAAGTAGAAACTATACCTATCATTTATTTTACTAATGTCTAATGCAAATAATGGTTTTTGCGTTTCAAAATGAAAGGAACAAATCTCTTTTTTTAGTACTTTTTTTAAAAGATTTGACAATTCATACAATTCATCTGCTGAAATTTCGACATCCCCAACAGACCCCCAGTCACCGTTTTCTTCGGTATAATTGTAGTAACATTCCAAAAGATTTGTTTTTGTAATATAATCGCACTCGTTTTCACAATCTAACTCATTGTTTGTAATATAACGAATAATAGTAAAATTTATCGAAACTTTATTCTTTTTCAAATTTAAATATATATTTTCCATTCTAAATTTTCCTTTCGACAACATTCGACATATTCTTATTGCGAGGCATAAGGTTTAGATGCAAACCTTTTTTAGTAGTAGTTCATATCAAGATAGAACTAAACGTATTAATCATATTTTGATATAATTTCTTTCGGTCTGACTGCATTTTCATTTAAATTCCAACAACCGTCTTGGTATTCATAGCATAATACACCAACATCAGCAGATTGAATCCATATGTTATAAGTTGTTTCTTCCCAACAAATTCCCCAAAAGTCACTTGCTCTCGCAGGAGAAAAAGAATATATTTTTTCATCATTTTCAGTTTTATATACATCAACAACAATATAAGAGGCATCGTCTTTTTCCTCAACTGTTTGCACAGCATAAAAGACATCGTCAAAACTATTTGTTTTTTCAGCAGTAAAACTGCCCCATTGCTTTTCTTTGTTAGTGCTACTTCCACATGACGTAAAAACAAAGACACATAGTAACATCAATAAAAATGTAATTATTCTTTTCATATTCCTTCCTCCATTCTTCCGACAAGATTCGACATATCCATATTGCGACACATAAGGTTTAGATGCAACAAATCATTAAAAGAAGTTCATGTTAAGTTAAAACCAAAATTTATATTTACTTCCTAACAAGTTTATCAATTTCTTCTACACTCATTACACCCATATCCATAGGGCAAGTTATATCAAACCTACTATCCGGTGAGTTTTGTTGATGAATTTTTATTTCGTCTATCGGTAACTCCAAAGAGGATATTTCAACATAGATTTCTTTCGAAAGCTTTGCAAAATCATAAGTCGTCGCATTTTCGTCTCCGCTAATACCTATACTACATTTCACTAAATCTTTCGATATATCTAATCCTTCTAATGCAATTTTTCGTTCTTTGCCGAAGGCTTTTTCATCGTCAATAACTACATAATGTGTAGAATACTCACCTAATATATTTTTTAATACGTTGTCCACCTTTTGCTCTATACCAGACTCGTATTCATGTACAATTTCCCAAGCCTTACTGTCAATATATTCATCTGAGAAAATTTCTACACCTGTATGGTCAAATATTATCGTTCGACTCTCGCCTTTTCCATCATTGTAGTCAACGACATAATGATTTGATTTCCACTCATGTCTAACGGAAATATTATCCATTACGAATTCAGGATATGTTTGATGTATGTATTCCAACGCATTTTTCTCTACACTGTTTAACTTGAATTTATTTAAATTCGGATTAAACCATAATGCAACTACAACACAAAATGTTACAAGAAGTATAATTACAATTGTAATTGCTATAATTTTCTTTTTCATCAAACCGCTCCTTTCGACCTTTATCGACATATCCTTATTACTCGTATCAAGTCAGGCTAAAAAACTATTTATTTTTCTCATTAAATACAAATAAAAAATACTTCCATTTCAGCAACAGTGTCCTCAATTTCAGGAAAACATTAATTGTATCATGTCAAAATTACA
>JAZQBQ010000008.1:0-3363 GCA_045545755.1 Congzhengia sp.
CCTCCACGCAAATTGCAAAGTAAATACCACCTAAAATTAAAAATAAAAGTCCCATAGTTTTTTCCTCCTTTGTTTGTTTGATTACATCATAACATATACAAAGTACCAAAAACAGGACAATAAAGAATAAATGTTCGAAAAAAATTAAGGGGATGTAAAAAAAGTTCAGACCGCAAATTTGTCCAATCTGCGCTATTTTCCGTCCACCCCAAAAGAGGCTGTGGCAAAATGAAAACACTTTGCCACAGCCTCTTTTTTACTTAACTGTTGTCCAGCCTGAGTTGTAGAACAACTGACAGATTTCTGAACGTTTTAAAATTCCCTTGGGGTTAAAGGTACGGTTTTCATCTATGCCTGTTGTGATTTCAGCAATATACGCGCCCACAACATCGTTTTTGTATTCGTCTGAGATGCTGTCGTAATCAGGAATAAACTCCACTAAATCCTCGTGGCTGTACTCAGCTGCAAAATCAATTCTATCATACTGTGCATAGAACATTGCCGCTATTGCCGCTTCTCTTGTGATGGGCACATCGTAATTTTGGGGAGTTATTTCCCCACGGGAAATGATACATCCGGAATCTATGGCAACTCTTATAGCTTTTCCTGCCCAATAGCCGTTTTCCTCGCCTACCTCAATTCCTGCTGCACGAACCAGGAGCTGGCAGAACTGAGCATAGGTCAGCGTGCCGTCCGGCATAAATGTTCTTTCTGCAACACCGTTTACTAAACCGCTATCAGCAAGTGCAGTTACTGCATCAAAGTACCACGCACCGGGCGAAACATCATCAAACGCAAGTTTTTTTTCTCCGCCTTTTGTAGTAAACTCAAAAGTTGTAGCACTGCTTACCGCATCAGATATTTTCATAATATCTAAAGTTACTGTGTTTCCTGAAATTGTTACACCTTCTGTTATTCCCTTTGTCTGAGTAACAGGTGCGGGGAACTTGTAGGTTACAGACATATACATTCCTTCTAAACTTGCATCTCCGCCTGCACCGTCCGTTGCCTCTTCTGCCTCGTTGCCTGTGACTAAATGTGTAAGTGTCCAGGCACCGTCTGTGTCTTGCTTTAAATACTTTTCCTGAACACCTGTATCAGCGTCTACGCCTGTTTCGTTGAATTCTTCAACGCTTGTATATTCTGTTTTTGTCCATTCGCCATAGTAAGTTTCACCGTTTCGCACGATTACTTCACTATCTGCCTTCATCGCAGCAACTGTGGCTTCAGGATCCTGGTCTTGCTGCATTTCTGCCAGTGCATAAAGGGTGTCCTCGGTATAGCCCGCATACTCCTGCACGATGACAGAGCCGTCGGGATTTATGGTTGAGATTACCTCTACCGCCATACAGCCAGAAAGCAGCATAACACATAAAATCATAGAAATAAATGCAAAAAGTTTTTTCATATCTCCATCTCCTTAGGGAAAGTAAAGAGCCGCACGCTGCGGCTCTTATTTATTAAAGTGACATAAACAGCGATGATATTAAGATAAGCACGATAAATATGGGTGCTATGTACTTAATCATAACGTTAAATACTCCACGGCGCTTTGACTTGCCTGATAACTCTACTTCGTCTGTGATTGCCTTGGGCTTAATAACATAACCAACGAATACGCAGGTTAAGAATGCAACGATAGGCATTAATACGCTATTTGAAATAAAGTCAAAGAAGTCTAAGAACTGGTAGCCGAATACGAGTACACTTGACCAGATGCTGTAGCCGAAGCATGAGAGTAAGCCAACTAAAACTGAGCCTACAAACACGATTAAGCAAGCCATCTTTCTGCCGATTTTTGTTTTATCACAAACGAATGACAGAACAGTTTCAAAAAGTGAGATTGATGATGTGAGCGCTGCAAAAAGTACAAGTACGAAGAACGCCGCACCGATAATATGTCCGCCCATCATTGTTTCAAACACCTTAGGAAGTGTGATGAACATAAGGCTGGGGCCTGCACCTAATGCTTCAGGGGTGCCACCTGAGAATGCAAACACCGCAGGAATAATCATAAGACCTGCCAAGAATGCAATGCCTGTGTCGAAAAGCTCAATCTGCTTTACAGACGACTCAAGATTAACGTCTTTTTTCATATATGAGCCCAATGTAATCATAATACCCATAGCAAGTGACATTGAGTAGAACATCTGACCCATAGCAGCGAGCGCTGTTTTGCCTAAAATTCCGGCATACTCTAAGGGAGTAGATGCATCAAGTCTTGAAAAGTCGGGTAATACATAATACTTTAAGCCGTCTAATGCGCCGGGCATTGTAAGTGAATAGATAGCAATACCGATAGATAAAACAACCAGTATGGGCATCATTATCTTACTAACCTTTTCGATACCTTTTTCAACACCGAAAAGAACAACTAAAGCTGTAATACCTAAAAAGATTGCAAACCATAAAACAGGTTCACCCGCAGCGGAAATAAATCCGCCGAAATAACCGTCTGCTGCTGCAGCCGTGCCGCTACCCGAAACAAAAGCAAACAGGTACTTCATAACCCAGCCGCCGATTACTGAGTAATAGGGCAGGATAATGACAGGAACTAACGCTGCCAGCCAACCGATGAATGAAAATTTCTTGTTTAATGATTTGAATGCGCCAACGGCTGAAAGTCCTGTTTTACGACCGAGAGCGATTTCTGCTGTCATTAAAGCATAACCGAAGGTTAGTGCCAAAATAATGTAAACAAGCAAAAAGATACCGCCGCCGTACTTGGCTGCAAGATACGGGAAACGCCAGATGTTTCCAAGGCCTACGGCTGAGCCAGCAGCTGCGAGCACGAAGCCGATTTTGCCTGAAAAGCTACTTCTTTTTTCCATAGATATTTCCTCCAAAATAAAAGTTACTATTATTTTACCATAAAATGTTTTTGGGTGCAATAAGAATTTTAAGGAGTTTTGTAGATATGTGGATATTGCTATACGGGAAGTTTGCGAGTTCGAACAATATATGTTGTGTCACATAATTTTATGTTTTGAAACATTTTGAATGTCTAAACTACTTGTAATTTGTAAAAAAATGTGGTATATTGGTTTTGCGATTATCTTAATAACGCGAAACGAGTTGTGCTCGTAAAAAAGCACAGCTCTGATTTATCATACTCGTTTTGCGTAGGAGATAATCGCAGTCGGAGTTCGTGCTTTTATGGTGCGTGGCTTCGGCTGCGCACCTTTTTTAATTTCCGGAATTTATTAAAAGTGCAAATCAATAATTAAAATTAAGGAGATTTGCAATGACTTGTTGTTTTATGAATTTTCACGAGGAAGAAAGCGTTCAGGATTTAGTGAAACATTTTGACCGAGAGATTGATTATGCCATCGGCAGGGGATGTTCTGTCTTTATGACAGGCAC
>JAZQBQ010000009.1:0-9459 GCA_045545755.1 Congzhengia sp.
CTATTCATTTAAAATTAAATGGTTATGCTCCTAAACAGACTCTTGAATATTTAAAAAATATAAGATATAAAGATACAGAAAATACAAATGGCAAGTCATTTAAAAATGACTTGCCAAATGGTGGCGGAGAAGGAGAGATTCGAACTCTCGCGCCGGTTTCCCGACCTACACCCTTAGCAGGGGCGCCTCTTCGGCCTACTTGAGTACTTCTCCAAGAATGACGAAATTAAATCGTTTCAATATTAAAATCCAAGCCTGAAAAAATGAAATCGCGGTAAGCAAAAAGGCTTACCGCGAATGTGGCGGAGAGGGTGGGATTCGAACCCACGCGCCCTCTCGGACAAACGGTTTTCAAGACCGCCTCGTTATGACCACTTCGATACCTCTCCGCATCTTTTGGGCTTGCAAGTAGTTATTATATCAGCAAAATATTCGCTTGTCAACACTTTTTTAAAAAAAGTTCGTGGCAAAATAACGAAAAAAATTTTAAAATGTACAAAATATAAATAATTGGTTAACTTTTGATTATTCTTTGACAGAGGATATCTTTTGTGATATACTTTATAATAGATTATTGTGGTCAAAAAACCTATGAGGTGATATATTTTGAAAAAATTACTTGAAAAAATTATGGGCTCCTACAGCGACAGAGAGCTTAAAAGAATTCGCCCGCTTGCCGATAGGGTAATGGAATTGGAGGACGAATATAAAGCATTGAGCGAGGCCGAACTCAAGGGAAAAACTGCAGAGTTCAAGAGTCGTCTCTCACAAGGCGAAACGTTGGATGATTTGCTTCCCGAAGCCTTTGCAACAGTGCGTGAGGCGTCAAGCCGAGTTTTGGGTATGCGTCATTTTTATGTGCAGATTTTAGGCGGTATTATCCTTCATCAGGGCAGAATTTCCGAAATGAAAACAGGCGAAGGTAAAACATTAGTTTCTACATTGCCTGCATACCTAAACGCCTTAACAGGCGAGGGTGTTCATATCGTTACGGTAAACGATTACCTTGCAAAGCGTGACAGTGAGTGGATGGGCAAGGTGTTTAAATATTTAGGTTTAACTGTCGGTCTTATTATCCACGAGGTTGAAAACGAAGACAGAAAGGCGGCTTATGCTGCCGACATAACCTACGGCACAAACAATGAGTATGGTTTTGACTATCTGCGTGACAATATGGTTATTTATAAAGAGCTTATGGTGCAGCGTGGTCAGAACTTTGCAATAGTCGACGAAGTTGACTCTATTTTAATCGACGAGGCACGTACCCCCTTAATTATTTCAGGTGCAGGGGATAAGTCAACCGACCTTTATCAGTTAGCAGACCGTTTTGCGCGCTCACTTCGCGCATATAAGGTAACAGAAAGCGACAACAAGCAGTCTTACGAAGACGTTGACGCTGACTATATGATAGACGAAAAGGCAAAAACTGCAACCCTTTTAAAATCAGGTATTGAAAAAGCGGAGCGTGCCTTTGGAGTTGAGAATTTATCAGACCCTGAAAATATGACGCTTTCTCATCATATAAATCAGGCGCTAAAAGCCCACGGCACAATGAGCCGTGACCGTGACTACGTTGTAAAAGACGGTCAGGTAATTATTGTTGATGAATTTACAGGCAGACTTATGTTCGGTCGCCGTTACAGCGACGGACTTCATCAGGCAATCGAGGCAAAGGAAAACGTAAAGGTAGAGCGTGAAAGCAAAACCTTGGCGACCATTACTTTCCAGAATTATTTCAGATTGTATAAAAAGCTTTCGGGTATGACGGGTACGGCCCTGACCGAAGAAGACGAATTCCGTGAAATCTACAAGCTTGATGTTATCGTAGTTCCTACCAACAAGGAATTGGCAAGAGTTGATTTGCCTGATGCGGTTTACAAAACAGAACGAGGCAAATTTAATGCAGTAGTTGAACAGGTTAAGGAATGTAACCAAAAAGGTCAGCCTGTGCTGGTTGGTACAGTTACTATTGAGAAGTCAGAAGTTTTATCTGCAATGCTGAAAAGAAACGGCATAAAGCACGAGGTGTTAAATGCCAAATTCCACGAAAAAGAAGCTGAAATCATTGCCCAGGCAGGAAAGCCGGGTGCAGTAACAATCGCTACCAATATGGCAGGTCGTGGTACTGACATTATGCTTGGCGGTAATGCGGAATTCATGGCAAAGCACGAAATGAAAAAGAGAGAATATTCTGACGAATTAATTGCTGAGGCTACAGGCTACGGCGAAACAGATAACGAGGAAATCTTAGAAGCAAGAAAGACCTTTGCAGAACTTCTTGCTAAGTATAAAGAAGAAATCCACCCCGAGGCAGAAAAGGTACGCGAAGCTGGTGGTCTTTTCATCATCGGTACAGAGCGTCACGAGTCAAGACGAATTGATAACCAGTTAAGAGGTCGTGCAGGTCGTCAGGGTGACCCCGGTGTGTCAAAGTTCTTTATTTCTTTAGAGGACGATTTGATGAGATTGTTCGGCTCTGATAGAATAAGAGCTGTTGTGGATACATTAGGTCTTGAAGAGGATCAGGCAATCGAAAATAAAATGCTCACAGGCGCAATCGAAACCTCACAGAGCAGAGTTGAAGGCAGAAACTTTGACATAAGAAAGCACGTTCTCCAGTATGACGACGTCATGAATCAGCAGAGAGAAATAATCTACTCACAGCGTCAGCAGGTGTTAAACGGCGACAGCATAAAGTCAAACATTGAAAAAATGGTGGCAGACTTCGTTGAAGAAACGGTACTGCGCTTTGCGGTAGACGAAAACACCCCCGAAAACTGGAATATGACAGCAATGACAGAATTTTTGGAAACTATTTTCCTAAAGCCTGACCAGTTTAAGCTTACAGACGAAGAGTTGATGGATTCTACCCGTGAGGGACTTATAAATCAGCTTACAGAAATTGCCCTAGAAAATTATGCCGACAAGGAAGAAGAATTAGGAGCTGACGCTATGCGTGAGCTTGAGCGTGTGGCACTTCTTCGTTCCGTTGATACAAAGTGGATTGACCACATTGACGCAATGGAGCAGTTAAAGCACGGTATCGGTCTTCGTGCTTACGGACAGCAGGACCCTGTTATGCTCTATAAATTTGAAGGCTTTGATATGTTTGAGGAAATGATAGCCTCAATCCGTGAATCCACATTAAAGCTTGTATTTAACGCAAGGTTAACAGCACCTGTTGAGCGTGTTCAGGTGGCAAAGCCCATTAGTCCTGCAGGCGACGGAACAGTTGCGCCGAAACAGGCAAAGAAAGATGATAAAGTAGGCAGAAATGACCCCTGTCCCTGCGGCAGCGGCAAAAAGTATAAAAAATGCTGTGGAGCAAATCAGGAATAAAAATTACAATAAAGGATTGATAGAATGATAGTCGAGCTTGACCAGTACCGTCTGGATTTGGCATCACAAGAAGACGCAATCAAAGAGCTTAAGGAGTCTCTCAGTATTGCCGAAACGGAGCAAAAAATAAAAGAATTGGAAGAAATGTCTGCAGCCGAGGATTTCTGGAATGATATGGAAAATTCCCAGAAGGTCTTGCAGGAGATAAAACAGCTAAAGGATAAGGTTGCTCGCTTTTCAAAGCTATATGGCGACTGGGAGGATTTGAGCACCTTGGTTGAGCTTGCCCAGATGGAGGAAGACGAAAGCTTACTTTCTGAAATAGCAGAGGGTTATACGGCTTTAACTGACGAGCTCGAAACAATGAAGCTGGAAACTCTTCTTTCCGGAAAATATGACAAAAACAACGCAATTATCGCTATCCACCCCGGTGCAGGCGGTACAGAGGCTCAGGACTGGGCGGCGATGCTTCTTCGTATGTATCAGCGTTGGGGCGAGCGTAGGGGATTTTCTGTTTCCACTCTTGACTATTTAGCAGGAGACGAAGCAGGGGTAAAGAGTGTTACAATTCAGCTTACAGGCACAAACGCCTACGGCTATGCAAAATGTGAAAAGGGAGTACACAGACTTGTGCGTATATCTCCTTTTGATGCGTCAGGACGTAGACATACCTCCTTTGCATCAGTTGACGTAATGCCCGAAATTGATGACGATATAGAAATAAATATCCGACCTGAGGATTTAAAGGTAGACACCTTCCGTGCCAGCGGTGCCGGCGGTCAGCACATTAACAAAACTGACTCGGCCATCCGTATGACTCACATTCCCACAGGTGTCGTTGTATCCTGCCAGACAGAGCGTTCGCAGCATCAGAACAGAGAAAACGCTATGAAGATGCTAAAGGCGAAGCTTGTCGAAATGGCAGAGCGTGAGCAAAAGGAAAAAATCGAGGACTTAAAGGGCGATATGAAGGACATTGCCTGGGGCAGTCAAATTCGCTCTTATGTTTTCCACCCGTATAATATGGTAAAAGACCACAGAACAAGCTTTGAAGTAGGTAATATCGGCGCTGTAATGGACGGCGACTTAGACGGCTTCATAAACGAGTACCTAAAGGGTGCAAATGCAGGAACATTAAACTTGAAATAAGAGGTGTGATTTGTTATGTATAGCGATATAAAAAAATCTCTGATGCTGGCGGCAACGGAGCTTATTGAAAAAGCGAAGTTAAATGCGGGTGACATTGTTGCCATTGGCTGTTCAACAAGTGAGGTAATGGGCGAGCGTATCGGCACATCCTCTGTGGAAGAACTGGGCGAAGAAATCTACCAGACGCTTGCTTCAGTTTTTAATGCGGAGGGAATTTTTGTTGCGGCTCAGTGCTGTGAGCACCTAAACCGTGCACTGATTGTTGAGAGAGAGGCAGTACCTTGCGCTTATGTGTGCAATGTTGTTCCTCAGCCTAAGGCAGGCGGCTCATTTGCTACTGCGGCTTATCACGCAATGAAAGACCCCGTAGCGGTAGAATCAATTGTAGCTGACGCAGGTATGGATATTGGCGACACGCTAATCGGTATGCATGTTCGTCCTGTTGTTGTGCCACTGCGACTTTCTATAAAATCAATAGGTAATGCACATTTAACCTGTGCAAGAAGCCGCGCAAAGTTCATTGGCGGCGAGCGTGCTTGCTATAGTGAAGATTTAAAGTAAATTTTTCTGTTTTTTAAGGCTGATTGGATTTAGATGCAGAATGGACAAACCGAACCGAAAGGGTTACCCGAAGGCGTACATAGGTACGCCGAGAGGTGAGGTTTGTTCGTAGTCAAAAACATAAAAAAGCAAAAGAACTCGCCAATGGCGAGTTCTTTCTTCTATCTGTAAAAAGCAAAAAATTGTTTTTGACGGTCTGCGCTAAATGCGACAGCCTTTTATCTTATAAAGTTTGTTCTCTTGCCCGGCTCTCTTTCGGGTACTGTAATGCCATTTTGTTTTCCTAAATCAATACACTTTAGCATCCACGCCATATTGCGGGCCAAAGTTCTCATTGTCTGCATACCTTCTTCGTCAAGCTCCGCTTGCTCGGCACCAATACCGTGTACGCTGTTCCAATACTGTGAAGGAACGATGGGCATACCTGAGATGGGATAGTATTTATTAATTTGGTCGAAGGCTGCTGATGCGCCGCCTCGTCTGCAGCATACAACTGTTGCTGCGGGTTTTCCCATAAATACGTCTGCTTTGCCGTAGAAAACTCTGTCCATAAATGAGGTAAGTGAGCCTGATGCTGCAGCATAATGAACAGGCGTGCCGAAGATAAAGCCGTCGGCTGATTTTGCCTTGTCAATAAATTCGTTTACAATGTCGTTGATTACACATCTTCCGCTATTCTTGCAACCGCCACAACCAAGGCATCCGGAGATGGGTTTCGTTCCTAACCAGTAAATCTCTGTTTCTATTCCGTTTTCATTTAATGTGGTTGCCACCTCAGACAAAGCTCTGTATGTGGTGCTTTTTTCGTGGGGGCTTCCGTTAACTAAAATAACCTTCATAGTCAATTCTCCTTAAAAATAGTGATAAACATAGCATTTGAGCATACCATTGTAAAGCTTTCTTCTCTTGTCTGCTTCCTTGCCGTAATATTTTTCAAATTCCTCGTGGGAGGTAAGTATCAGCTTCTTGGCTTCCGTGAATTGAGCAAATTTTTTACCCATTGTGCGATATAATGCCTGACAGGAATTTTTATCCATAAGTCGCTCGCCGTAAGGGGGATTACAGCATATTACGCCTTTTTCTCGGAATGGTGTGATGTCTTTTACATCTTTCAACTCAAAGTGAATTTTGTCCGCAACGCCTGCGTTGATTGCATTTTGCTTTGCAATTTTTATTGCCTCAGGGTCAATATCAGAGGCAAAAATCTGAGTTTCCCTGTCTGGATTTTCGTTTTCTCTTGCTTCGGTGCGAATGTCACGCCACAATTCCTTTGGCATTAGATTCCGCCACGTTTCAGCAACAAATCTGCGTTTTAGACCGGGTGCACGGTTGGTAGCAAACATCGCTGCCTCGATTGGGATTGTACCGCTGCCGCAGAAGGGATCAATAAAAGGTCTGTCGCCCTTCCAGAAACTTAGTGAAATCATAGAAAACGCCAAGGTTTCACGCATAGGCGCAATAACGCTCTCCACGCGGTAGCCTCGCTTGTATAGGCTGGGACCTGAGGTGTCAAGATAGATTGTCGCCACGTCTTTCATTATGGCAAAGCGCACAGGATAGAGCCCGCCTGATTCTTCTAATCTTCCTGTTATGCCGTACTTTTGGGATAGGCGCTCAACAATAGCCTTTTTTACAATAGACTGACAGTCGGGCACGCTGTGAAGAACACTCTTTAAAGCATAACCCGTAACGGGGAACTGAGCGTCTTGTGGGAGCAGTTCCTCCCAATGTATACCTCTGACTCCCTCAAAGAGCATATCAAAGGATGTAGCACGAAAAGAAGCAAGTTTAATCATAACTCGCTCAGCGGCTCTAAGATTTACATTTAAAACTGCGATTGCCTCCTCGTCGCCAACGAATGAAACGCTTCCATTATCAACTTTTGTGATGTCGTATCCCAGTTCCTTGACCTCAAAGGCAACAACCTGTTCGGTACCAAGAAGTGTGGGGATGGTTAGATTAAATTTGCTCATAAAATCACCTTTAATTAATCTTATCACGAAAATGAAACTTTTACAAGACTAAAATATGTTGACAAAAGAAATTAATATGGTAAAATCAAAGTAGGAGGGATAGTTGTGTTGAAGTTGTATCATTGCGACATTTCTAAAATGTCCGATGAGGATTTTTTGAAAGTTTATATAAAGTCCGAAGAAACCCGCAGGGCAAAGGCGGACAAGCTTAAGAAAAAACCTGCAAAGAAGCTTTCCATCGCCGCAGGCGAGCTGGTAAGGAATGCCATAGCAAAGGAATTTAATATAGCTGCCGATGATATCAGGTTTCGCGTTGACAAAAACGGCAAGCCCTACACAGACAACGCTCCTGTGCATTTTAGTATCAGCCACTCAAAAAATATTGCGGTGTGTGCTATTTCTGACAAACCTGTAGGTATTGATATTGAGTATGTCAGAGATGTGAATTTAAACGTTGCAAAACGGCAGTTTGCTCCCGATGAGCTTAAGTATGTTTTTGAGAAGTGGGACTTGTCCAAGCATCGCTTTTTTGAAATATGGACACGCAAGGAAGCCTATGCAAAGTTGATCGGAAAGGGAGTTTCTTATTTTCCTAACTTTTCTGTAATGGGAAATAACAGGATCGAAACTCACATAAGAGATAGATATATTGTTTCTATAGCAAAATAGCCTGTTGGTTTAACCAACAGGCTATTTTGCTATTTTATGTTTTGACGCTTAGAGCCAATCAATCACAGCATCTGTTGCGCTTTTCGTCACACACTTCCTTTTCGGGAGGGAAAAATTCGTCAAAGGGGAAACAAATCTTTTCAAACAAATCGCAGGGACTGTTGTCATAAGATGTGTCGCACTCTTTTTGAGGAACGCAGAAATCATATGCAGGAATTAAAAGCTGCACTGAGCGTTCCAGCTTAACAATAGAGAAAAGACCGATAGAAACGTAAAGCTGCTTTCTGCCTGTGTCATCACACAATGAGTCGTCAAATACGTTTAACACACTTTCAGGCACACTTGACAAATCAAACCAGCCGCAAGAGCACGTATCCTCGCAATCGCACATTTCCTTGGTGTTAACCGCAAGAACAAGGGGGTCAACAACCTCAACGATAGCTTTGGGGAGATTGGTTTTTTGCCAGCTAGCCTGATTGAAGCAGCCCGCCTCACGGGTGTACTGTGAGGTAAAGATTTTAGCACTGCCCTCTGAGCCGAAGAGGACTACCTTTTTAGAAAATACTGCCAGGCCCTCTACACATATCGGCTTGCCATGACCTGTGCAAACCTCAAATGTGATTTTAAAGTAGAAGGTGGTGTCTACTGTGTAGTAGCCGCAGTTAAAGGGAATAGGCTCAACGTCAGGGTACGCCCAGATAACCTCTGCTTTTTTTGCTTTTATTGATATTGCTCTGTCGATGAGCTCCTGGTCTGCCGGTGAAACATACACTCGTGCGTCTTCGATACAGTCTTTGTCTTTGCAGGAATCATAGACCTTATCGGTATGTACACAAACTGAATTTTTAATCTCCTCACAGGGTGAGGAGGGAGAAGGATAACGTCTGTCTGCCATAATAAACCTCCATAAATATTTTGAGTTTTTTACCTCTATAACATAATATGTGCAAGTGGCTTTTTTGTTACATAAAATAAAAAGTGGATTTTTTTGTTATTTTGGCAAAAAAAGTGTTGACCTTGAGGGTAAATTTAATATATAATAAAGTCGTATATTATTATAAGGGGGCGATGTTTTGATTAACGTTGCAATATTAGGATATGGCACTGTTGGTTCAGGTGTGTATGAGATTTTAAAGAAAAATCCTGATGCAATCGCCAAAAAAGCAGGTAATGTATTAAATGTTAAATATATATTGGACATCAGGGATTTTGACGACCATCCTGAAAAAGAAATCTTTACAAAAGATTATAACGATATTTTACAGGATGATGAAGTAAGCATTGTTGTTGAGGTTATGGGAGGTCTTAACCCTGCCTATGATTTTACGAAGTCAGCACTTTTAGCTGGTAAAACAGTAGTAACATCTAACAAAGAGCTTGTTGCAACACACGGCACAGAATTGATTGCCATTGCTAAGGAGAAGAGTGTAAACTATTTCTTTGAAGCATCGGTTGGTGGTGGTATTCCGATTATCCGTCCTATCAATCAGTGTCTGGCTGCAAATACGATTAATAAAATCCACGGCATTTTAAACGGCACAACAAACTTTATTTTAACAAAGATGTTCTCTGAGGGCACATCGTTTGAAAGCGCTTTGGCTGAGGCTCAGGAGTTAGGATATGCAGAACGTAATCCTTCAGCTGACGTTGACGGACACGATGCTTGCAGAAAGACAGCTATATTGTCCTCTTTAGCTACAGGTAAATTTATAGATTACAACAATATCCCCACAGAGGGTATCAGAAATATTTCTACCACAGACGTACT
>JAZQBQ010000010.1:0-23284 GCA_045545755.1 Congzhengia sp.
TTTTGAAATACAGTCGGTGAGCTTGCCGGGAAGAGTTGTGCTTGAAAGGGGAGTTTTTCTTTCTGCCTCTCTTGCTTTTCTTGCGGCCTCTCTTGCTCTGGATGCGGTTAATGCTTTATCTATGATAGTTTTTGCAACTGCAGGGTTTTCTTCCAAGAAATCTGCAAGCTTTTCGCCAAGTGCAGATGATGTAATACCCTGAACCTCGCTGTTACCAAGTTTGGTTTTTGTCTGTCCCTCAAATTGTGCCTCTAAAACCTTAACAGAGATAACTGCAGCAAGACCTTCACGGGTATCGGAGCCTTCGAGTTTTTTGTCATTTTCTTTTATAATGTTATGCTTTTTGGCATAGTCATTTAAAATACGTGTTAATGCGGTCTTAAAGCCTGATTCGTGAGTGCCGCCCTCTGTTGTAGAGATATTATTTGCAAAGCTTACCAAAACCTCGTTGTATGCGTCTGTGTACTGCATAGCAACTTCTAAGATAACGTCGTTCTGCTCTGCTTCAAAGTATATAATTTCTTCGTGTAAAGGGTTTTTGCCTTTGTTTAAGAATGTAACGTACTCCTTGATACCGCCGTCGTACTTCATATCGGTAACCTTGCCGTCTTCACGCTTGTCGGTCAAAACTATGCGAAGGCCTTTGTTTAAAAATGCCTGCTCACGGAGTCTTTTTAAAAGTATGTCAAAGTCATAAATTAAGGTTTCAAAAATTTCGCCGTCGGGCTTAAATGTAACCTTTGTGCCGTGTTTGTCTGTATCGCCGATAACACGCAGGGAACCGCAGGAATGACCACGTTCATATCTCTGGAAGTGCACGTGCTCTCCGTCTGAAACCTCAACCTCTAAGTATTCTGACAAAGCGTTAACAACAGACGCACCAACACCGTGCAGACCGCCTGATACCTTGTATCCGCCTCCACCAAACTTACCGCCTGCGTGAAGCACGGTAAATACAACCTCAACGGCAGGAAGACCTGTCTGGGGCTGAATACTTACGGGAATACCACGACCGTCATCAATTACGGTAATGGAGTTGTCCTCGTTAATATCTACGTAAATGTTTTTACAGTAGCCTGCCAACGCTTCGTCAATAGAGTTATCAACGATTTCGTAAACTAAGTGGTGAAGACCTCTCTCTGAGGTAGAACCTATGTACATACCCGGTCTTTTTCTAACGGCCTCTAACCCTTCTAAGACTTGAATTTGGGAACCGTCATAGTTGGTATCTACTTTAATGTCCATACTTTTTAGCCTCCTAAAAAACAAATGTATGTAAAATTGATAAAATCCAAAATATTCGCAAAAAATATGCTACAATAATTATAACATAAAAAACATAGAAAAGCAACTTTTTATTAAAAAAAGATTTAAAGATATTTTTTGGGGCAATTTTCTGTAATGTTACAGAAATATTACTGCTCGGCAACAAAAAAAGACCTTTTGCAGTTTTGCAAAAAGTCTTCCTATATTTATGCGTTTGGGTTTTCTATTTCTTCAACGAGGGCGGTTTGGTATTTTTCCAATATTGAGTGCTCAAGACTTGACCTCATATCGGAATTTATGGGATGGGCAATGTCTTTGTACTCGCCTTCGGGGGTTTTGCGGCTTGGCATTGCAACAAAGAGCTTGTCGCCGCCCTCTATAACCTTGATGTCGTGGACAACCAAAGAATTGTCAAAGGTTACCGAAACGATAGCTTTCATTTTTGAGTCTACGTTGATTTTTCTGATTCTGATATCTGTAATATCCATAAATGCTCTCCTTTTTGATGTGGTTTAACCCTATTTTGGGCAGCTTTTGAAAAAATATACATTTATTTCAAAAAATACTTTTATTTTCATAATAAGTAGTGTATAATATAAAAGTAAACAACTATATGTAGTTATTTTGGAAGTGATATATATGTTTGATATGAAAAGTATAGATAGAGAAAAAAGTGTATTTTTTATTGGTATAGGCGGCATCAGTATGAGTGCTCTGGCGCGTATCTTAAAAAATGACGGATATTCGGTGTCAGGCTCTGACTTTAAAGACAGCGATACGGCAAAAGAACTTATTGCATCAGGTATTCCCGTGGTAATTGGGCACAAAGCAGAAAACGTAGATGGTGCAGGGCTTGTGGTTTATACTGCAGCTATTAAAGACGACAACCCTGAGCTGATAAGAGCAAGAGAGCTTGGTATTCCCGCTATTGAGCGTGCGGTGCTGCTTGGTGCTATGATGAAAAACTACAAATACCCCGTAGCAGTAGCAGGTACACACGGCAAAACCACGGCGACGTCTATGCTTTCTCACGTTTTGTGTGAAGCAGACAATGACCCCACTATTTTAGTAGGCGGCGTGCTTCCTTTAATCGGTGGAAATTTCCGTGACGGCGGCAAGGAATATTTTGTGACAGAAGCCTGTGAATACTGCGGAAGCTTTTTGAAGTTTTTCCCCCTTTACAGCATTATTTTGAATATTGAAGAGGATCACTTAGACTATTTTAAGGATATTAACGACATCATTGACTGTTTTTCTCAGTTTGTTGATAAAACTCCCAAAGAGGGCGCAGTTATTGCAAATTTTGATGACCCTGAGGTTGTTGTGGCAGTAAAAAACAACCCTGCTAAAACCGTATCCTACGGCATACAGAATAAGTTTTGTGACTATGTGGCGGAAAACGTTGTATTTTCACAAAAAGGTCTTCCTGAATTTGATGTAATGGAAAAGGGCGAGCTTTTTGCGCATATTAAGTTAAATGTTCCGGGACTTCACAACGTGTCAAACTCATTGGCGGTAATTGCGGTATCACGACTTTTGGGCGTGTCAAAAGAGGGAATCAAAAAAGGTCTTGCCTCATTTAGCGGCACAAACAGACGTTTTGAGTATAAGGGCGAGTTTGGCGGCGCTAAAATCTATGACGATTATGCTCATCATCCCACGGAGATAAAGGCGACTTTAGCTGCAGCAAAAGCTACAGGAGCTAAGCGTGTGCGGTGCGTATTCCAGCCCCACACCTACACAAGAACTTATGCTCTAAAGGACGAATTTGCTGTTAGTTTTACAGATTGTGATGATTTAATAATTACAGATATATTTGCAGCGCGTGAGCCTGATACAGGATTAATTCACGCTCGTGATTTGGCAGAAGTAATTTCAGGAGCTCGGTATATAAAGGATTTTTCCGATATTGAAAAGTATTTTGAAGAAACGGCGCAGGCTGGAGATATAGTCTTTACCATGGGCGCAGGAGATATTTATAAGGTTGGCGAAAATATAGTAAAAGACGGTAAGCAATAAGCTTACCGTCTTTTATATTATATATTTTTTGATTTCTTTTTTCAGCTTTTCTATTATTCTTTTTTCGAGGCGGGATATGTAGGATTGTGATATTCCCATCATATCTGCCACTTCCTTTTGTGTTTTTTCCTCGTATCCCAAAAGCCCGAAGCGAAGTTTTAAAATCATTTGCTCACGGGAGTTAAGCTTCTGCACTGATGTCATTAAAAGCTCTTTATCCACAGCGTCCTCGATGCCCTTGTATATATCGTCGCCGTCTGTACCTAAAATGTCGGAAAGTAGCAGCTCATTTCCGTCCCAGTCGGTGTTTAGGGGCTCGTTTAAAGATATTTCTGCTCGCTGGTTGTGGATTTTTCGTAGAAACATTAAAATTTCGTTCTCTATGCAGCGTGAGGCATATGTTGCAAGCTTTATGTTCTTGTCAACGTTAAAGGTGTTTATGGCTTTAATCAGACCGATTGAGCCAATGGAAACAAGGTCCTCTAAAGAAATCCCCGTGTTTTCAAATTTTCGTGCCACATATACCACAAGCCTTAAGTTGTGTTCAATTAGTACTTTTTTTCCCTGTTCTCGCTCCTCGGTGTTTAAAAGTGAGAGAAAATACGCTTCCTCCTCAGGTGGCAGGGGTGGAGGCAAAGCCTCTCCTGAGCCGATAAAATGACACTCTGCACACAGTAGCTTTCTTATGGCGGTTTTGATTTTGCTTATTATTTTAAAAATGCTGACCATTATTATATCCTTTCCTGATTGTGACAGTATTTGGCAGTAACATTCTGTAGCAGCCTTCGGTATCCAGAGGATTTTGAGTAACTGCTATAAGTGCAGAGTCGCAAAAATCCATTTCATCAGAAGAAATCCTGTCAGCACAAAAGGCATACATTCCTGATGTGCCGTCAATTCCACGGCAACCTATATACACAAAATCCTCAGGGTGGGAAACTATTGTTTCTGTGACCTCGCTTTCGTCAAAAAGAGGGGCTACACATTGCCACTCGGCTACAATTACGCTTTTTTGGGTTATGGGGTCACATAGGAAATTTCCGCTGTCAAAAAGGGCTGTGTCAGAAACGCATCTTCCGTTTTTTTCGATAGTTACGTTATAGAGAAAATTGGATTTGATTTTTTGTTTTTTTACATATCCTGTCGCAGTATGGATGGTAATGAGCGCAACCAAGAAAATAAAAAGCATAGTGTAAGCGTCAACATCGGCGTAAAAAATTCCGTTGTTTACGGCGTAGTTTTGCCCTGCTTTGCCTGTAAAAACAAGTGAAAATCCAACCCCCGCCGTAACTGCTGAAACAAGGTAAAACACGGCGGTGTTTTTTAGTAGCAGGGTGGTTTTTTTGACACCAAAGGATAGAGCCACCATCAAAACTGCTACCGCTATTGAAAAAAGCAGTGATAAGATAAAGCCAATAGGCATAAAAAAAGCGTAAGAGGCATACGCAGCACCTAATGCTGATGCCAGACACATTCTTGGGATTTTGGGCGTCTTTTTAATAAAAAAAGACGTTACTGAGAGCAAAATATAATCTATTATGAAATTTATAATAAATAGTACGTCCACGTAAATTTTTACCTCCACAGGATTCACCTCACAAGTCATAGGACAATTATACTATGTAAGTGTACAAATACTCTGTCGGCTTTTGGTGTCGAATGGAAAAAACTTTGCGACAAAGAAGACCCAAAAAATGGTTTATTCGGCTTGAAATGTGGAAGAATTTATTGTATAATGTAAAAACAGAATAGGACTTGCAGCATTTTTCATATAATCTACAAACGACTTTTGTGGAGTGGATTGTATGTTTGTAAGTTTAGCTTTTGCTATCGGGTACTTTTTGCAGTATGGGTTGTTTTTGGTGTCCTTTGTTTCGGGGCAGAACAATTTCCCCAAGCCTTTGACTGCAGCAGAAGAAAAGCGCTATTTAGAGCTGGCGGCAACGGGAGATAAGGAAGCACGGGATACTTTAGTAGAACGAAACTTAAGGCTTGTTGCCCACATTGCAAAAAAGTACACAAAAGTAGCAGGGGCAGACAGCGATGACCTTATATCCATCGGCACAATAGGGCTAATTAAGGCAATATCCACCTTTGATTATCAAAAGCAGGCGCGACTTGCCACGTACGCTGCACGTTGCATTGAGAACGAAATACTGATGACAGTACGTGGCGGCAAAAAGTTAAAGCAGGAAATTTCCTTAAATGAGTGTCTTGGTCACGACAGTGATGGGAATGAAGTGACTTTTATGGATATTCTGCCTGCTTCTGACTGTGAAATTGCTGACAAAGTAAGCACCGATATGGATATTAAAAAGTTAGGCGGTTACATAAAAAAATGTCTTACCCCCAGAGAGCAGGAAATTATCATCAAGCGCTACGGCTTGGGCGAGAGGATATACACTCAGCAGGAAATAGCCCGTGAATTAAATATTTCACGCTCGTACGTTTCAAGAATAGAAAAAAAGGCGTTAGACGCCTTAAATCAATGCTATAAAGACAACAAGTAAAGGAGATATACTTATGATAGGAATGAGAGCACATGATTTAGACTACGGCGATATTGAGGTATTGTCAGAAAAGCTTGCAGAGTATAACAAAAACACAATTCAGTTTGCTCTGCTAAAGTCGGTAAAAAATGTAAACATTAAAGACGGTTCATTCAGTCCAGGTCTTGCAAGGTACATAAAAAAAGCTTTAGATAAAAACGATATATCAATATCGGTTTTGGGTTGCTATATCAACCCCGTAAATCCTGACCTTGAAGCAAGAGCAAAAGAGATTGCACGCTTTAAGGAGCACATAAAATATGCTAAGTTTTTAGGTGCAGATATGATAGGTACAGAAACAGGCTCTGTTTCACCCGACGGACTTTACTGTCCATACAACCACTCGGAGGAAAACTATCAGGACTTTTTGTCTGTGGCTCGTGAGTTGGTGGATTATGCTAAGGAAATGGGTGTGTGCGTGGGAATTGAAGCGGTAATATTCTTTACAATTCATTCTCCCGAAACAATGAAGCGTATGCTTGATGACCTTGATTCTCCCAATGTTTTTGTAATTTTTGACCCTATGAATTACCTTGACGGCTCGAACTACAAAAACCAGAGAGAAATTTTCAAAAAAGCCTTTGATTTATACGGCGACAGAATTGCCGTTGTTCATTGTAAGGACTTTGTTGTAGGGGATGACGGAAATTTAAAATACGTGCTTCCCACAGAGGGGTTAATGGATTATGAATATTTAGCAGAATTAATTAATGAACACAAACCCCACATTCCGCTGCTTTTAGAAGAAGTTAAGGAAAATGATGTAGAAAGAATTACGCAAGAAATTAAAAAAGTGTTTGGAAGATAAAATAAGATAACCGCCTCTTGGAGGCGGTTATCTTATTTTATCAATAATGTTGATGCCATATAGTTTAAATCGTTTTGTACCGTAAAGGGGACTTCGCCGTATGACGAAAGGGTCATTGTGTACACAACCCCGTCGTGTATTCCGGTGTATGTGACGATGTTTGCGTTATCGTCTGTGATACCTCCTGCTGTGTCGCGGGTGGTGTAGTGGATTTTCATAAACTGTGTGTTGCAAATGTTGACAATATCGCTCGAAATAAGAGTGCCGCCTGCTAAAGACACCATATCGTTAGCCACAGATGCAACGTATTCCTGAGTGAGCGTTGGTGCATCACCCATATAGATGTCACTTCTGATACCTAATATTGCGCAATAGCTATCATCTGATGAGATGATTTCAAAATCCGTGCCGTCAGCAGCGCCTGTCAATGTTTCGTATTCTGGGAAATACGAAAGATTAAAAGCTGAAACCGCTTCGGTTTCGCCCAGTTCTAATTTTCGCACAGAACTATATGATTTGATTGTTTCAAGTTTTTCTGCAAATGCTCTTGTGGATATAACAACTCTGTTTTCCGTGCCTAACCACTGAACTCTGCCGCCGAAGGCTTCCGCTGCGGCTCTTGCAGGGACTAAGGTTCTGTCATCGATTATGGTGGGAGCAACGTCTAAGGTTTTTGGCTCGCCGTTTATTCGCATGGTGGGCTTGTCGATTTCCATTACTACTGTGGTGTTATCAAGTTTTGATGTTACTGTTCTTGTTCCTGCATTCCAGATGACTGTAGCACCCATTGCCTCAAAGATGGCTCTTACGGGTACCAAGACTCTTCCGTTGATATTAACGGGAGGTGTATCAAACTGAATTGTGCCAAAGTCAACCTCTACCGTTATGGGATTTTCAGCAGAAACATTTACGCACGCAAGCATCAATACCGCAAGCAGTACGCTTAATATTTTCTTCATACTAAAAAATTCTCCTTTTAAAGTTTTAAAAGTTAACTTGAGGAAATTATACCATTATATACCAATATTGTCAAGTTTGGGCAATTTTATACATTTTTTGTGCAATCAATTGACAAAAGATTTAAAATGTGTAAAAATGGTAGCGAGGTGGTTTTTTTGACAGGAACTATAGTAAATGCCTTGGCGGTAATTGTCGGCAGCGCTATTGGGCTGCTGCTTAAAAAGGGTATTCCCCAGAGGTTTTCAGACTCCATTATGAAGGCTGTGGCTCTGTGTGTTATTTATATAGGAATTGATGGGTGCTTGCAAGGAAATAACCCTCTTATTGCCATTATTTCAATGGCTGTGGGTGCGCTTTTGGGCGAGGCTTTAAGGCTTGATGACGGGCTTAATGCCTTGGGAAGAAGGCTTGAGGATAAAATCGCCAAAAACAGCACAGGAGAAAACACCATTGCCAAAGGCTTTGTGTCGGCAAGCCTCTTGTTTTGCGTGGGCGCAATGGCGATTGTAGGCTCGCTGGAAAGCGGTATAAACGGAAATCACGAGATACTGTTTTCAAAGTCCCTTTTGGACTTTATAAGCTCCATAATTTTTAGTGCGTCAATGGGCATCGGCGTTATGTTCTCGGCAGTCTGTGTATTTATATATCAGGGGATTATTACTGTGCTGGCGCAGTTTGTAGGACCGTATCTTTCCGATATGGTTATTGCAGAAATGACCTGCACAGGCTCAATTCTTATTATTGCTTTAGGTCTTAATATGTTGGGAGTTACAAAGCTTAGGGTTATGAACTACATACCTGCGGTGTTTTTGCCGATATTGCTATGTTTGTTTATGTAAATAAAAAAGGCTCGCTGTTGCGAGCCTTTAATTTTTTTGTTATTTGCGTTTTTTCTTGTGCTGAATCTTCTTCTTTTCAACTACTACTTTATGTGTTCCAAGGTAGATTGCAGTATATATTGCCATAACAACAAAGTATGCAGCCATCAAGATGAATACTGATAAAACTGCAGTTTTTATGGGGAAGGTGGGGATAAACTTGGTAGAAGCAACCACGCCGCAGGCAATAAATGCACCCAACGCTACAGGAGCGTACTTTTTAAGTGAGGGGAATTTTTTCATACCCAATACAAATGTTGCAACAGCTACAACGGCAAAGATAATACCAAGTGTTAAAAGCACGTTCTTTACAGCTGATGTGTAGCCTGCCGATACAAAGTTATAAACGTAAAGCATAATTAAAGCGCCAGCCAAAAGGATGCCGAAGTTTAGAACCAGTCTGTTTGATACTTTTTCTTTTTGTTCTTTTGTGATGAATTTCTTTTCCATTTTTTTCGACCTTTCGTTTATTTATTGTTCAAATTCATTGTACTCATACATTATAGCGGTCAGTACCGTATGACCTGCTGTTTCTGTGCGTAAAATTCTTGTGCCTAATGTTACGGTTTCGATATTGGCACTTTTAAGCTTTTCTACCTCCGAGTTATCCAGCCCACCCTCGGGACCAATGAATATGCCCACAGATTTTGGAGATTTGCCTGTTAGGGCACTCTTTATTGAGGTTTCACGCTCGCACTCGTAGGCGGCAATTGTCAAATCCAGAGATTTTGAAAACTCAATTGCCTGACTAAAATTCATAACATCGGTAATTTCAGGGATAGTGCCCCTTGCGCACTGCTTGACGGATTCTGCCGCAATTTTTCGCCAACGCTCAAGCTTTTTTGCTTCTGACTTTTTATCGTCAATCTTGACAACAGAACGTTTGGCAGAAACCGGCACAATACGGGAAATTCCCAGCTCCGTACATTTTTCGATTATGTAGTCCATCTTGCTCTGCTTGGGGATACCCTGAAAAAGTGTTACTAAAATCTCAGGCTCAGCCGTGCAGGGGAGTGTTTCTTTGATTTTTAAAGAAACTGCTTCTTTGCTTACTGATGTGACCTCTGCAAAAAAGTCAGTACCGCATCCGTCGCAAAGGGTAAGAGTTTCGCCTACCTCGGTGCGCAAAACCTTAGCGATATGGGTTGCGTCCTGTCCCGTGATGGTAACTGAATTTTCTTTAATATCTTCTTTTTTGATAAAAAACTTTGGCATAATTTTACCTCTCAATGTACTAAGTATAGCAAAAAAATATATACATTTCAAGTTTTCTTACAATTTAATTGCAAAAATTAAAAATTTATTGACAAATAAACCGTTTAAATATACAATAATTAGTATAATTTGAGGTAGTTTGACCTTTTGTGACATAGGAGGAATATATATGGCAGAAATTCAGGAAATCTTTGGCTCGCTTGTGTTTGATGACCGTGTGATGCGCGAAAGATTGCCCAAGGAAACCTATGAAGTGTTGAAAAAAACTATTTCTGTAGGTAAGCCTATTGACAAATCAATAGCTGACATCGTAGCTTCTGCAATGAAGGATTGGGCAGTAGAGCTGGGTGCAACCCATTACACCCATTGGTTCCAGCCTTTGACTGGTATTACTGCCGAGAAGCACGACAGTTTTATTTCCCCTGTGTCAGACGGCAGCGTTATTTTAGAATTTTCAGGCAAAGAGCTTGTTCAGGGCGAGTCGGATGCATCATCATTCCCATCAGGCGGTTTAAGAAATACATTTGAGGCACGTGGATACACAGCCTGGGACCCCACATCCTATGCCTTTATTAAAGAGGGCGTTCTTTGTATTCCCACAGCCTTTTATTCCTACGGCGGTGAGGCGCTAGACAAAAAGACTCCTTTGCTCCGTTCGATGGAAGCTTTAAATGTTCAGGTATTAAGAGTGCTAAAGCTATTTGGAAAAGACGTTAAGCGCGCTACCTCAACAGTAGGTGCAGAGCAGGAATATTTCTTGGTTGAGCGTGATATGTTTGACGCAAGAAAGGATTTAATATTTACAGGGAGAACACTAATCGGTGCAAAGCCCCCCAAGGGTCAGGAGATGGATGACCATTACTTCGGCAGCTTAAAGCCCAGGGTAAGTGCTTTTATGAAAGATTTAGACGAAGAACTCTGGAAGTTAGGCGTAACTGCAAAAACAGAGCACAACGAGGGCGCTCCTGCACAGCACGAGTTAGCACCTATTTATGAAACAACAAATATAGCAGCTGACCACAACCAACTTACAATGGAAGTAATGCAGAAGGTTGCTCACAAGCATGACCTTGTGTGCTTACTTCACGAAAAGCCCTTTGCCGGTGTAAACGGCAGCGGTAAGCACAACAACTGGTCTATTGCCACAGATAGTGGTAGGAACTTATTTAACCCAGGCTCATCGCCTATGGATAACGCTCAGTTCTTGACATTTTTAGCTGCGGTTATAAAGGCGGTTGATGAGTATCAGGAATTACTCAGAATTTGTGTAGCAACAGCGGGCAACGACCACAGACTTGGTGCTGCTGAAGCTCCTCCGGCAATCGTTTCAATGTTCTTGGGCGAGGACTTGGAGGCTGTTTTAGACGCTATTGTTACAGATGATGAAAATTACATACATAAGGGCAAAGAGGAATTTAACGTAGGTGTTTCTGTTCTTCCGAAAATTTCAAAAGACGCAACAGACAGAAACAGAACATCTCCCTTTGCATTTACAGGCAATAAGTTTGAATTCAGAATGGTTGGTGCAAGTGACTCTATTTCTGACGCAAACGTTGTGTTGAACACAATTGTGGCAGAAAGTCTGCGTCAGTTTGCTGACAGATTAGAAGTTGTCGGTAACTTTGAAGAAGAATTACATATACTTATTAAAGAAACAATCACAAAGCATAAGCGTATAATATTCAGCGGTAACAGCTACAGCAAAGAGTGGGAAAAAGAGGCAGAAGCGCGTGGGCTTTGCAATTTTAAGACAACAGTAGATGCGCTTCCGCATTTTGTGTCGGAAAAGAATATTGAGCTCTTTGCAAGACATGGCATTTTTACTGAAGTTGAGATGCGCTCACGCCACGACATACTGCTTGAGATTTACAATAAGACTGTTCGCATTGAGGCGCGTACTATAATAGATATGATTAAGCAGGATGTAGTTCCGGCGGCACTTTACTATGTGAAGGATTTATCAGAGATTGCTGCCAATAAAAAGGCATTGGGCCTTACATCGCCTTTAGAAACTAAGCTGATTAAGAAAATTTCTGACCTTTCTGCTAAGCTTTATTCTGCTGTTGAAAAGCTTGAAGCAGACAGATTGAAATTAAAGAAAATT
This sequence comes from Congzhengia sp., assembly GCA_045545755.1. Lineage (GTDB taxonomy): Bacteria > Bacillota > Clostridia > UBA1381 > UBA9506 > Congzhengia. Next base: position 11,800 of record JAZQBQ010000010.1, read on the forward strand.
AACGACAATGAAAAAGCGTCATTCTTTAACAAAGACGTTATCTTAAAGGATATGGCAGTTATTCGTTCGTATGCTGATGAGCTTGAAAAGGTAGTGGCAAAGGACTACTGGCCCTATCCTACATATGCTGACCTTTTATTTGGTGTAAAATAGTTATTTTGGGTGTCGGAAACGGCACCCAAATTTTGTGAGCAAAATCGTTTAATTTGTTGACACAAAGTATCTTATATGTTAAAATAGATATGATAATCTTAAGGTAGTCAGGAGCTGCTGACAAGGTTTTGATAGGTGTGGTTACACATCGTTTTGTGCAGGATTGAGGCCTTGTTTATCAACAAGGCCTTTTTATTTGCGTAATGAACCTGAAAGGAGTAGTCAAGTGAACTATTTGTTAAAGGGTGTAACCCTTTGGAACAACAGTGAAAAAAATCCTGTAGTAGGAGAGAAAAACACCGCTGATGTTGAAGTTTTAAATTTTGATGGCTGTGTTGCATTTCCTGCTTTTTGTGATGTTCACGTGCATTTTCGTGAACCTGGATTTGAATATAAGGAAACTATTGAATCGGGAAGTGCAGCTGCAGCACGTGGCGGCTATACTGATGTATGTACTATGCCTAATCTTGTGCCCTGTCCCGATAGTCTTGACGCGCTCAATATTCAGCTTAAGAAGATAAAGGATACAGCTATTATTTCAGTTCATCCCTATGGCACAATTACTAAAGGTCAGCAGGGAGAGGAGCTTTCTGATATGGAAGCTATGGCACAGTATGTCTGTGGTTTTTCTGATGACGGTCGTGGTGTACAGGAAGATAGCCTTATGGAAGCGGCTATGGTTAAGGCAAAGTCTTTGGGTAAAATGATAGTTGCTCACTGCGAAGTAAATGATTTACTCAAGGGCGGTTACATTCACGACGGAGAGTACGCTCGCACTCATGGTCACAGGGGAATTTGCTCTGAGAGCGAATGGCAGCAGATTGCACGTGACATTGACCTTGTGAAAAAGACAGGAGTTTCTTATCATGTTTGTCATATCTCAACTGCTGAGAGTGTTGACATTATAAGAAAGGCTAAGGCGGAGGGCGTAGACATTACCTGTGAAACTGCGCCTCACTATCTTATCTTGAACGATATGGATATTAAAGAAGACGCACGCTTTAAAATGAATCCGCCAATCAGGTCCGAGCGTGATAGGCTGGCACTCATTGAAGGTTTACTTGATGGCACAATAGATATGATTGCCACAGACCACGCACCCCACAGTGCGGAGGAAAAAGGTAAAGGCTTAGAGAAAAGTCTTATGGGTGTGGTTGGATTGGAAACTGCCTTTGCCGTAATGTACACTCATCTTGTAAAGACTGGTGTTATTACTTTAGAAAAGTTAGTAGAGGTTATGGCGATAAACCCAAGACGTCGCTTTGGAATTGAAATCAATAAAAATGATTTGGCAGTTTTTGATTTAAACTGCGAATATGAAATAAATCCCGATGATTTTAAATCGAAGGGAAAGAGCTCGCCGTTTACAGGCACAAAAGTGTTCGGAAAGTGTGTGGCTACATTCTGTAATGGTAAGCTCGTGTGGAGGGAAAGTGTATGATAAGTGCATATTATGCGGTGATTTCTAATGAGAAATTAACCGAAAATGTATATAAAATGGTACTAAGTGGGGAAACAGATGCAATTACCGCTCCCGGTCAGTTTATAAACATTAAGCTCGAGGGACTCTTTTTGCGACGCCCTATCTCAATCTACGATTGGGATGATAAAACCTTAACAATTATCTACAAGGTAGTGGGCGAGGGCACAGAAAGAATGGCTGAGATTAAGGCAGGAGTTGAGCTTGATTGCTTGGTTGGTCTTGGTAACGGCTTTGACACCTCTCTTTCAGGGGACAAGCCTGTACTTATAGGTGGCGGTGTTGGTATTCCGCCTATGTATGGTCTGGCTAAAAAGTTAATTGCTGAGGGAAAGAAGCCTCAGATAATTTTAGGCTTTAACAAAGAAAGCGAAATTTTTGGATACAATGAATTTAAGGAAATTTGTGACGAAGTTTATGTAACCACAGTTGATGGAAGCGTGGGAACGAAAGGTTTTGTCACAGATGTTTTAAAAAATCTTGATTATACATATTTTTACACCTGCGGTCCTATGCCGATGTTTCGTGCAATAGAGGCTACTGCGGTTGGCTCGGGGCAGTTCAGTTTTGAAGAGCGTATGGGTTGCGGTTTTGGTGCTTGTATGGGTTGTACCTGCAAGACAAAATACGGCAACAAGCGAATCTGCAAAGACGGACCCGTATTGGTAAGGGAGGAAATAATATGGTAGATACAAGAGTAACCCTTTCGGGAATAGAACTTGAAAACCCCATAATTCCTGCCAGCGGAACATTTGGTTTTGGTTATGAATTTGCTGAACTTTACGATATAAATATGCTTGGAACATTTTCGTTCAAGGGAACAACCAAGGATGCCCGTTTCGGAAATCCTACCCCCAGAATTGCTGAATGCCGTGAGGGTATGATAAATTCAGTAGGTCTGCAGAACCCCGGTGTTCACAAGGTTATTGAGGAAGAATTGCCTAAGCTCAAACAGTGCTTTTCGAAACCCGTTATGGCGAATGTATCGGGATTTTCTGTTGAGGAATATGTTTACACCTGCGAACTTTTGGATAAATGCGATCAGGTGGGTTGGTTAGAGGTTAATATTTCGTGTCCCAACGTTCACAACGGCGGTATGGCATTCGGTACATCGGCGGATAATGCGGCGCAAGTTGTTAAAGCTGTAAAGGCTGTAACGACCAAGCCTGTTTATGTGAAATTATCGCCCAATGTGACAGATATCGCATCAATCGCAGTGGCGTGTGAGGAGGCAGGAGCTGATGGCATCAGCTTAATCAATACACTGCTTGGTATGAAAATAGATTTAAAGACAAAGAAACCTGTGGTTGCAAATAAAATGGGCGGATTTTCAGGAAGAGCAATCTTCCCTGTGGCTGTTCGTATGGTATATCAGGTTTATGAGGCAGTTAAAATCCCCGTAATCGGTATGGGCGGTGTGGCAACGGCTGAGGACGTAATCGAAATGATGCTCGCAGGCGCAACGGCAGTAGAAGTAGGCGCAGAAAATTTAGTTAACCCCTACGCTTGCCGTGATATTATCGAGGATTTGCCCCGAGTAATGCAAAAATACGGAATTAATAAATTAACAGATATAATAGGAGGCGCACACTAATGGGAAAAGACGTAATCATTGCCTGCGACTTTGCAGGTAAGGCTGAAGCTCTGGCTTTCCTTGATAAGTTTACAGAGGAAAAACCTTTTGTAAAAATCGGTATGGAGTTGTTTTATGCTGAGGGTCCTGAAATTGTAAGAGAGATTAAAGCAAGAGGTCACAAGATTTTTCTTGACTTAAAGCTTCACGATATTCCGAATACTGTGAAAAAGTCAATGGCGGTTTTATCACGCCTTGACGTTGATATGTGTAATTTACACGCTGCAGGTACATCCGCTATGATGGAAGCAGCGTTAGAGGGTTTAACAAGAGAAGACGGCACACGTCCATTACTTATTGCAGTAACACAGCTCACATCTACAAGTCAGGAAAGAATGACGGATGAAATTTTAATTGACAAGCCCATTGACGAGGTTGTTATGAGCTATGCGCGTACCGCAAGGGATGCAGGTTTAGACGGCGTAGTTTGCTCACCGTTAGAGGCAGGCAAGGTGCACGATGTATGCGGTAAGAGTTTCTTAACAGTAACGCCCGGTGTACGATTTGCTGACGGCGACATTGGCGATCAGGTGCGCGTTACAACACCCGAAAAGGCTAAAGAAATCGGCTCTGACTATATTGTTGTGGGCAGACCTATTACGGCGGCAGAAGACCCTGTTGCAGCATACAGAAGATGCGTTAGAGAATTTATTGGGTAAGGATGTTAAAATAGCGCAGAACGCAAAAGGCAATAAGGTTAATAAAATTTTTTGTTATTAGGATGAAAAATCTCATAATATTCGATTTTTCTAATAATTTATGCCTTTTGCTATAAACAAACTTCGCCTCTCGGCGTACCTCAGTACGCCTTCGGGTATCCCAAGGCAAGGCTTTGGCTCAGTTTGTTCCTTCTGCATCTATTTTACCTATCCTCAAGCGGTGGTGTAAAACAATGCAGAATAGAGTGTGTAATTTTTATAGAAAATAGAGGTACGAAAAAATGGAAAAATTAATTGCTAAAGATTTATTGGACATTAAGGCAGTATTCTTACGCCCCGAAGAACCCTTTACCTGGGCAAGCGGCATTAAAAGCCCAATTTACTGCGACAACAGACTGACTCTTACTGCTCCCGAGGTTAGAAACCGCGTGGAAAACGGTCTCGTTGAAAAGATAAAGGAACACTATCCCGAGGTTGAAGTGCTTATGGGTACATCAACAGCAGGCATTGCACACGCCGCTATCTGCGGTCACATTATGGGTATTCCTATGGGTTATGTTCGCTCAGGCAATAAAGATCACGGCAGACAGAATAAAATCGAGGGTAAACTCGATGCCGGTCAGAAGGTTGTAGTTGTTGAAGATTTAATCTCAACAGGCGGCAGCGTTATAGAAGTAGTAGAGTCGCTAAGAGAAGCCGGCGCTGATGTTTTAGGTGTTGTAAGCATCTTTACATACGGTATGCAGAAAGGTTTAGACCGTCTTGCTGCAGCTGACGTTAAGAATGTAAGTCTTTCTAATTTTGATGCGGTAGTAGAGGTTGCTGCAGAAACAGGCTATATCAAGGCTGAGGACAAATCAAGACTGATTGCATTCCGCAATAACCCCAGTGATGAATCCTGGATAAAATAATAAAGGAGAATGGGCATTATGAGAAGTATAATTGATATTCTCGACCTCTCAAAAGAAGAAATTGCAGAGCTTATCGCAGTAGCTGAGGACATAATCGAAAATCCTGATAACTATCGTGAAAAGTGTAAGCACAAAAAGCTTGCGACGCTTTTCTTTGAGCCATCTACCCGTACGCGTCTTAGCTTTGAGGCGGCAATGTATGAGCTTGGGGGCAATGTGCTAGGCTTTTCTGACGGAAACAACTCGTCAGCTTCAAAGGGAGAGAGCGTTCACGATACAATCAAGGTTGTAAGCTGTTATGCTGATGTTATCGCTATGCGTCATCCCAAAGAGGGTGCAGCGTTAGTTGCTGCAATGGCATCGGGCGTGCCTGTAATAAACGCAGGCGATGGCGGTCACAACCATCCCACACAGACTCTTGCGGATTTACTTACAATTCACAGAGAAAAGGGCACACTTGATAACTTAACTATCGGTTTTTGCGGAGATTTGATGTTTGGAAGAACAGTTCATTCACTTATTCACGCATTAACAAGATATAACAATATCAAGGTGGTTTTAATCTCTCCTGAGGAATTAAAGTTGCCTGATTATATGTTGGAGGATATGGCGGCTCATGGTCTTGAATATGTAGAAACAACATCACTTGAAAATTATATGGGCGAGCTTGACGTATTATATATGACACGAGTACAGAAGGAGAGATTCTTCAACGAGCAGGACTATATCCGTTTAAAGGACAGCTATATCTTATCTCCTGAAAAGCTTGAGCTTGCAAAGAAGGAAATGATAGTGCTTCATCCCCTACCCAGAGTAAACGAAATCACAGTGGCGGTGGATGAAGACCCCAGAGCGTGTTACTTTAAGCAGGTTTTAAACGGAAAGTATATGCGTATGGCGCTGATTTTAAAGGTTTTAGAGGAGGCGGCAAAATGATTATAGGACAGATTAAAGACGGTATCGTATTAGACCACATCACAGCAGGAATGTGTATGGAAATATATACAGCATTAGAACTTGATAAGCTCGACTGTCAGGTGGCAATAATCAAAAATGCTGACAGCAAAAAGCATGGCAAAAAGGATATTATCAAAATCGACCAGGCGATAGATATTGACCTTAAAGTTTTGGGTTATCTTGATGAGCGTGTAACGGTAAACGTTATTAAAGATGGAAAACTCTTTAAAAGAGAACATTTAGAAGCACCAGCAGAAATTAAAAACGTTATTAAATGCAAAAATCCCAGATGTATTACAACAACAGAGCAAGAACTCCCTCACATATTTAAACTGACTGACAGGGAGAAGAAAGTTTACAGATGCATCTATTGCGAAAGCCAAGGAAAATAAAGAAAGAGGTAAAGAAATAATGGAAAACAAAGTATTAGCCAATGTGGGTGGAAATCCCATTTATCAGTCAGAGGTTGATGAGGTTGTAGCAGCATACGCACAGCGTGGTCAGAATTTAGATACACCCCAGTCAAGAGAAATGATTTTAGAACAGTTAATCGGCAAAAAGCTGATGGTTTTAGATGCTAAGAAGAACTTAATGGAGCACAACGCTGAATTTAAAGTAGAGCTTGAAAAAATGAAGAACGAAATGCTTGCAAACTTTAACGTAGCTAAGGTTATGGAAAAGGTTGAAGTAAAAGACGAAGAATTAAAAGAGTACTATGACGAAAACAAGGCTCAGTTTGTAAAAGGTGAGTCAGTTGCAGCAAGTCACATCTTAGTCGACTCTGAAGAAAAAGCAAATGAATTAAAGGCAAAAATTGAAGCAAACGAGTTATCATTCGAAGATGCAGCACGTGAAAACAGCTCTTGCCCCTCGGGTCAGAATGGCGGTGCTTTGGGCGAATTCACAAAGGGACAGATGGTTCCTGAATTTGATTCGGCTGTATTTTCTATGGAAGTTGGAGAAATCCGTGGTCCTGTAAAAACTCAGTTCGGCTATCACGTTATTAAGTTGACAGCAAAGAACGAAGCATCAGAAATGGCATTTGATGAAGTGAAAGCTCAGCTTAAAAACGCTATGATTCAGGAAAAACGTCAGCAGGCGTATGAATCAAAAATTAATCAGTTGAAGATAGTTTACCCTGTAGATAAGTTTTAATATAAAGCAAGAGCCCCGAATATTCGGGGCTCTTACTTTATATTACTTTTTTAAAAATATTCCGCATACTGGTCCGATATGTGATGCGATTAGTGGACCTACTTTATATTCAATAACTGTACAGTTGGGGTACTTTTCTTTGAGTCTTTCTGTGATTTCTGCAACCTCTGCATCTAATTTTCCGTTAGGAATATAGAAGGTGGTGTTCTCCTGATTTGGGTGGCGCTCGATTGCGTAGTCAAACATTTTCTTGGCGATTTTCTTTCTGCCGCGGACCTTGCCCACAGCTGAAACTGTACCGTCAACTAAAGAGAGTACAGGCACGATGTCTAACATATTGCCAAAGACCAAAGACGCTTTGTTTATTCTGCCGCCTTTTTCAAGGTATTCTAATGTATTGGGAATAAAATAAACTGTATAGCTATCCATAAGGTCGTAGGCAGCCTGTTTGATTTCGGGAATTGTTTTACCCTCACGGGCGAGCTTTGCTGCCTCGATAACCGCCATGCCGTAAGAGAAAGAGTATCCGTATGAGTCCATAACATCAACTACGGCATCGGGGTTTTCCTCTAAAATCATATTTTTAGCAAGGTTTGCATTGTTATTTAAGCCGCTTGCTTTTGATGAAAGCGTAATAAACAGAACCTCTTTGCCCTCGTCAACGTATTTTTTTAATAAATCATAAATCTCGCCTGTTGTGGGTTGTGAGGTTTTGGGAAATTCCTTTAAATTTTCTAAAAGGGCATAAAAATCATCTGAGAATGTATCAACGCCTGCTAAGTATTCTTTGCCGTCAGCGTAAATTCTCAAAGGTAAAACGGCAATGTCATATTGCTCCTGCTGTTCTTTTGTTAAGTCAGCACCTGCATCTGTGATAATTTTAACTTCTGCCATATATATCGTCCTTTCGTTTTAGTTAAAATGTATATTATATGTTTTTCGACTGACGGACAGGACTAATCCTATCGCCATACTCATAGCCAAAACAGACGAGCCGCCGTAGCTTACAAAGGGCAGCGGTATTCCCGTTACAGGCAGCAGGCCTATGGTCATACCGATGTTTTCAACCACGTGAAATGTGAGCCAGGACGCAACCCCTGTGCATATTAAACGCCCTTGGTTGTCGGCAGCAGTCTTTGCTATATAAAAACATCTAAAAATCAAAATAATAAATAATGTAAGCGTCACAAGTGTTCCTGTCATACCAAACTCCTCGCCTAAACACGAGAAGATAAAGTCTGTATCCTTTTCGGGAAGGTAGGACAAAGAGTTTAGTGGACCTGACAGGTATCCTGTGCCAAAAATTCCCCCTGAGGATATGGCAAGTTTTGATAGATACACCTGATAGCCTGCGCCTAATAAGTCCTCCTCCGGGTTAAAAAACACCAGTATTCTGTCCTTTTGGTAGTCCGACATAAGAAGCCACATAAGAGGCAGAGCCGCTATTGTGACAATTAGTGCGGCAATTATAAATTTTGGTCTGATTCCTGCAACAAACAAGCACACCGCAAGCATAAATACAAACACCAATGCAGAGCCTGTGTCATTCTGTAAAATTACCAAGCCGATAACAGGCAGGCATTTTCCCAAAAATATCAAAAGAGTCTTGGGGTTGTTAAGGGTGTTTTCTTCAATCATAGAAGAAAGTTTGCAGGATATATAAAGGCAAAAGAGAATTTTTACAAATTCTGACGGCTGAACGCCGATTCCGCCGAATCTTATCCAGCTTTGTGCGCCTGTTTCTTCCTTGCCAATGCCAAAAAGAAATACAATCAAAAGTAAAAATATGCTTATAAAATATATGTGGTGAGAGTTTTGTTGTATGCTGCGGTAGTCCCAAAAGTAAATCAAAATCATAGATACTATGCCCAAGGAATATGCCAGCAGCTGTACGTAAAGCTTTCTGGTGTCGGCGGCAGAAAAAACTGCCACAGTGCCCACCGCGAAAAGCAGCAAAACTGTTATTACCACAATATAATCTATTGCAAAAAAAAACTTTTTCAAAGTATTACCTCTATTGTACCATAAATATATTCATAAATCAAATCTTATTGTGTGTAATTTAGTAAAAAAATAAACTCCCCATTAGGGGAGTTTATTTTTTGTAATTTTATTCGTAATATTTTTTAGCTGATGTAAAGAGGTTCATTTCAAATGTGCCTTCTACATTCTTATAAAGGTTATCACCAATACGCTCACTATGTCCCATTTTACCGAATACTCTGCCGTCGGGGGAGAGTATTCCCTCAATTGCGTAGTCTGAGTTATTGGGGTTAAACTGAACATCGTTTGTGGGGTTGCCATCTAAATCTACGTATTGTGTAGCAATCTGTCCGTTTTCAGCCAATTTTTTGATTAAGGATTCAGGTGCTATAAATCTGCCTTCGCCGTGTGAAATCGGTACTGTGTAGATTTCACCAGGCTTTGTTCCCATAAGCCAGGGAGATTTATTGGATGCAACCTTTGTTCTAACCAGTCTTGACTGGTGGCGGCTGATTGTGTTGTATGTGAGTGTGGGGCAGTTTTCATCGGTGTCGATGATTTCGCCGTAGGGCACAAGTCCTAATTTTATCAGCGCCTGGAAGCCGTTACAGATACCGAACATAAGACCATCACGGTTCTTTAATAACTCGTGAACAGAGTCTTTTATGGTTGCGTTTCTGAAGAATGCTGTAATAAACTTACCTGAACCATCAGGCTCGTCGCCGCCTGAAAATCCACCTGGGATAAAGATAATCTGTGAGTTCTTAAGTTTTTTTGCAAAATATTCAACAGATTCTGTGATTCCTGCAGCTGTCAGGTTCTTGATAACGATAATTTCGGGGTCAAGACCAGCACGAGCTGCGGCTTTTGCTGAATCGTATTCGCAGTTTGTACCGGGAAATACGGGGATCAATACTTTGGGTTTAGCCACTTTGATTGCAGCTGGTGCTACTTTTGTATCGGGGTATGCAAGGTCCGGTAAAATTTTCGCTTCTTTTGTGATATTGCAGGAGTAAACAGGCTCAAGCTTGTTTTCGTAAATTTCTAAGAGCTCGCACAAGCAAAGCTTTGCGTCTTTATAAGAAATTGCTTTTTCTGCGGTTGTCATACCAAGTTTGATACCTAAGTCTATGTCTTCTGCAAGCTCTAAAACGAATGCACCGTAGAGGTAGCCGAAGATGTCAGCATAGTTTACAGAATCATCATATTTAAAGCCTAACTTGTTACCGAAGCACATCTTCATAACAGCTTCAGCTACGCCGCCGTAGGTGGGTGTGTAAGCAGCAAGTACCTTGCCCTCACGGACTAATTTTGCAACTGTTGCGTAGATTTCCTTAACGCTTGCAGCTACGGGTAAGCCGTTTTCGTCATAGTCGGGCTTAAGTAATACTACCTTGCTGTCTGCCTTTTTAAATTCGGGAGAGATAATATTTTTGATATTATCTGTTGTAACGGCAAATGATACCAATGTGGGCGGAACGTCGATGTCTTCAAACGAACCACTCATTGAGTCCTTACCGCCGATTGATGCAATTTCATAATCCATCTGGGCCTTGAATGCGCCGAGGAGCGCAGATAAGGGTTTGCCCCAACGCTTGCCGTCTTTTAATGGTTTTTCAAAGTATTCCTGGAATGTTAAATATACATCTTCAAAGTCAGCGCCAGTTGCAATCAGCTTTGATACTGACTCAACAACTGCCAAGTATGCGCTGTGGTAGGGGCTCTTCTCGGCAATAAAGGGGTTGTAGCCCCAAGCCATTAATGATACTGTTGTTGTGTCCTTTTTCTCAACAGAAACCTTGTTTACCATAGCCTGAACAGGTGTTAACTGGTGCTTGCCGCCGAAGGGCATAAGGACTGAGCCTGCACCGATTGTTGAGTCAAAGCGCTCAGATAAGCCACGCTTTGAGCAAATATTTAAGTCATCTGCAATTTTCTTATATTCTGCGGCAAAGTCTGTGCCGTATTCTTTCTTAAATGCTTCGGGTGCAACGGGAGCAATATCAATATGCTTTTCTGCGCCGTTTGAATTCAAAAATTCACGAGAAATATCGCAGATTTTCTTGCCGTTCCACGTCATTGTAAGGCGTGCGTCTTCTTTAACCTTGGCAACAACGGTTGCTTCTAAGTTTTCACTTGCTGCCAATTCCATAAACTTTTCTACGTCGCAAGCCTCTACAACTACTGCCATTCTTTCCTGAGATTCGGAAATTGCAAGCTCTGTGCCGTCAAGACCGTCATATTTTTTGGGAACTGCATTTAAGTCAATATCAAGTCCGTCAGCAAGCTCGCCGATGGCAACAGATACACCGCCTGCGCCAAAGTCGTTACAACGCTTGATAAGGATTGATGCGTCTTTGTTTCTGAATAATCTCTGGAGCTTTCTTTCTTCAGGTGCGTTACCCTTCTGTACCTCAGCACCGCACTCGTCTAATGATTCCAATGTATGTGATTTTGATGAGCCTGTAGCACCGCCACAGCCGTCACGGCCTGTTCTGCCGCCAAGTAAAATTACAACATCGCCCGGAGCGGGAACTTCACGGCGAACGTTTTC
>JAZQBQ010000011.1:0-3909 GCA_045545755.1 Congzhengia sp.
CTTATCAATATGCTTTACAATATAGTTGACCGAATATACATAGGTCATATGCCGGGCGATGGCAGCTTAGCACTCACCGGTGTTGGTGTTTGTATGCCTATTATCATGCTTGTTTCAGCGTTTGCGGCATTGGTAAGTTCGGGCGGTGCACCGAGAGCCTCTATCTTCATGGGCGAAAAGGATACCGAATCTGCCGAAAAAACCCTTGGCAACTGCTTTAGTTTGCAGATTGTTGTGTCGGTTATCCTGACTGTAGTGTTGCTTATTTGGAATAAGTATTTGCTCCTTGCCTTTGGCGCAAGCGAGAATACTATCGGCTATGCAACCGATTATATGAGCATTTACGCTATTGGCACTCTGTTTGTGCAGATGACATTGGGCATGAATACATTTATCACGGCGCAGGGATTTACCACCACATCAATGGTTTCGGTGATTATCGGTGCGGTGTGTAATATTGTGCTTGACCCCATATTTATTTTTGGATTCCAAATGGGTGTAAAAGGTGCGGCACTTGCAACCATTATTTCGCAGATGCTTTCTTGTGTATGGATTATCTCTTTCCTTTGCGGTAAGAAGACACAGCTTAAACTAAAGAAAGAAAACCTAAAACTTCGGGCAGACATCATTCTGCCTTGTATCGCACTTGGAACAGCGGCATTTGTTATGCAGTCAAGCGAAAGTGTGATTTCCGTTTGCTTTAATTCTTCACTCCTTAAATATGGCGGAGATATTGCAGTCGGTGCTATGACCATTATGACAAGTGTTATGCAGTTTGCAATGCTTCCGCTTCAGGGAATTGCACAAGGTGCTCAGCCTATTACAAGCTACAATTTTGGCGCAAAAAATGCGGGCAGAGTTAAGAAAACCTTCCGCCTGCTTTTAATCACTTGTTTGACATATTCCATAGCGCTTTGGGCGGCGGTTATGGTAGCGCCCCAGATGTTTGTTAAGATATTTACATCAGATAGCACCCTTGCACAGTTTGCGGCACCAATGCTTAGAATTTATCTTGGCGGACTTGGACTCTTTGGCATACAGATCGCCTGTCAGATGACCTTTACATCACTCGGCAAAGCGGCAAACTCCATTGTGATCGCAGTTGTGCGAAAATTCGTATTGCTCCTTCCGCTCATCTATATTATGCCGAGCCTTTTGGCAGACAAGACACAGGCGGTCTATATGGCAGAACCAGTTGCGGATATTATTGCGGTTACATTTACGGCAATACTGTTTACATTCCAGTTTAAGAAGTCATTGAAAGAGATTAGTTAAAAGAGGTTTAATATGAAAATTGAGATAACAAAAGAAAAGTATTTGATATTAAAGGAATTCTTTGAAGAGTATATTCCCGAAGTCAAAATAGAATCCGTAATTATGGACGAGGGTTTATATAGGCTGGGCTTTTCAAAGCATATTCCTTGTATCGTGGAATTTGATATGACAGAAAAACAAGTTGAAAAAGCTTTCGATATATTATGTGACTTGGAAACTTATGCAGTGCTAAGTTCAGAAGAACCACCTGATTGGTGGGACCCATTGTTAGATAATTGGCATCGTAAAAAAACAAAGGAAGAAGAAATGTATGAAAGATATGGCTGGATAGAAAGTATGTTGTTTTATTATTTTAGAGAAGATTATAATGAAAATTAGGAGTCTTACTCAAACTTTTAAGGGATAATAACATAACTTGCAATTGGAGAGGTTTAAAAATGAAATTATATAAATTACTAAAAAGCGTATTAGACCAGGATACAGCCCCTGTCGTTGTTTGCGATATAGATGATATTATTGTATATATGAATCCGTGTGCCATAAAGCGTTATCACAAAGACTTGACAGGCAGAAGTATTAAAGACTGCCATCCACCAAAGGCTAATGAAATGATTGATAAGGTGGTTTCGTGGTTTCGCGAAAGCAAGGATAATAACATCATATACACCTATCGCAATGACGAGGAAAACAAGGATGTGTATATGGTTGCTCTTCGTGATGACGACGGGACACTCATCGGCTATTACGAAAAGCACGAGTATAGAAATAAAGAAACAGTAGGGCTTTATCAGCCAAGAAAATAAATTTAAAAAGGAGACAAAACACTATGAAAATTGCGGTAACTTACGAAAACGGAGAAATCTTCGGACATTTTGGACACACAAAACAGTTTAAGGTATATGAGACCGAAAACGGAAAAATAATTTCATCAAAAGTAGTAGATACAAACGGAAGCGGGCATGGAGCTCTTGCTGGCATGCTCTCTGCACTCAATATTGATGTGCTTATTTGCGGTGGCATTGGCGGAGGTGCTCAAGTTGCACTTAGCAACGCGGGAATTAAATTATTCGGCGGTGTTCAGGGTGATGCAGACAAAGCGGTGGAGGCTTATCTTAATGATGCTCTCCAATACGATCCCGATGCAAAATGCGACCACCACGACCACGAACACGGTGAAGGTCATACCTGCGGTGAACACGGCTGTGGCGGAAACTGTCACGGACATAATTAAATCTTTTATAAGGTAAAATCTATGAACACATTTGAAAAAATATATGAGGTCGTGAAAAGCATTCCCGAAGGTAAGGTTGCGACCTACGGTCAGGTGGCACTTTTAGCGGGCAATCCTCGCTGGGCAAGAGTTGTAGGGTATGCTTTGCATGTAAACCCTTATCCGGGGATTATTCCCTGTCACAGAGTGGTGAATCGTGAAGGCGGGGTTGCCCCTGGTTTTGCATTCGGCGGTGAGGGTATTCAAAGACAGTTGCTTGAATCAGAAGGCATCGTTTTTGAGCCGAACGGCAGGATAGATTTAGAAAAATATAGTATTTAACATAAGAGAATCTACAGGTGTATTCAAAATGAACAAAATAGCATTTATAAAATATATATCAGCACTTTTGCTGTTTGGACTAAACGGCATAGTTGCAAGTCATATAGCAATGAGCAGTTATGAGATAGTTTTTATGAGAACACTCATAGGCAGTATTCTTTTGATTATCTTATTTATGCTTGGAAAAGGGAAATTTCATATCAGGGAAAGTAAAAAGGATTTCCTCTTTGTAGTATTTTCAGGTATTGCAATGGGAACAAGCTGGATGTTTTTGTATGAAGCATATCAGCAGATTGGTGTCAGTCTTGCATCTTTGCTTTATTATTGCGGACCGGTTATAGTAATGATTTGCTCTCCGGTTATATTTAAAGAAAAATTAACTGCACCAAAAATAATTGGCTTTTTGACTGTGCTTGTCGGCATTTTTCTTGTAAATGGAAACACTGCAGATAATAACACAAATGTCTGGGGGTTGTTTTGTGGTATCATGTCGGCAATTACATATTTCTTTATGGTAACGTTGAATAAAAAGTCCAAGAAAATTGTTGGTATGGAAAACTCGGTAATTCAGCTTATAGTCAGTTTTATAACAGTAGCAATATTTTTAAGCATGAAGCAAGGATTACATATAACAATCCCGGCTGATGCGTGGGCTTGGATTTTGATTTTAGGTGTTGTAAACACAGGAATTGGATGTTACTTGTATTTTTCGCCATTATCTGAATTGCCTGTACAGACGGTCGCTGTTTGTGGCTACCTTGAGGCACTATCTGCAGTAGTATTTGCAGCACTTTTGCTTGGCGAAAAAATGACCTTTATCCAAGTTGTCGGTGCAATATGCATAATCGGTGGTGCAATGATAGGAGAATTGGTGAAACCCAAAAGCGAGGCGAAAAATGATGATAGATAAATTTGCAGAAATGTTTAAAGAGTGCAGTAGCATCGTTTTCTTTGGTGGTGCAGGTGTATCTACCGAAAGCGGTGTGAAGGACTATCGCAGCCAAGACGGACTTTATAACACCGTGAAAGAATACGGCGTGCCTCCCGAAGAGATATTGAGTCACGATTTCTTTTTTCAGAAC
>JAZQBQ010000012.1:0-13002 GCA_045545755.1 Congzhengia sp.
ATTTCTAATGCAAATTTTGCATTTTCCTGACCCTTTACGTCTGCAAAGTCAAGTGAAGTCTGTGCCTGACGTTTAAAAATCTCATTTATGTCAATTTCTATTTTTTCTAATTTATTCTCAGTTGTGAAATGAGCAAAAATATCAGTTAATGATTTTGCGCCGTACACGTTTAAGCCTTTTACAACGGCAGCCTCCTGTGCGTTGTCAGCAGGAAGTATGATGTTTTTTATTCCTGATTCATAGGCACTTATTGCCATGGGCAGAATGCCTTCAACAGGACGTAATTCGCCAGAGAGTGCAATTTCGCCGATAAAGGCATATTCTGACAAATCTGCAACTAACTGCTCAGAGCTTGAAAGTAATCCCATACATATAGGCAGGTCGTATATTGCGCCTGCTTTTTTAATATTTGCAGGAGCAAGATTTACAGTAATCCTCTTGGTGGGGAAAGTAAAACCGCAGTTTTTAAGGGCTGAACGAACACGTTCTCTTGATTCTTTAACCGCAGTATCAGGTAAACCTACCACGTCAAAGGCAGGCATACCGTTTCCTATGTCCACCTCAACTGTAACCAGATATCCGTCTATACCTATTAATCCTGCACTGTTTGTTTTAGATAACATTATGTCACTCCCTAAAGCTCTATAAGCTCTTTTTGTGATGTGGTGAAATTTTCGTGCCCCTCAGCGGTAACGCACACCAAATCCTCAATCCTTACACCGCCGAAATCATCGATATATATGCCAGGCTCAACAGTCATCATCATATTTTCTGTCAAAATGTCTGAAGATTTAGGAGAACAGGAGGGGGATTCGTGTACTTTTAACCCCAGACTGTGCCCGAGACCGTGACCAAAGTTTTTGCCGTAGCCTGCATTTTCGATTAGACCTCTTGCAGCCTCATCAACAGCCTTTGCAAGCTCTCCTGCACGAATTGTGTTTAGTGCCGCCTTTTGAGCCTCCAAGACTATGCTATAGATTTCCTTTTGTTTATCCGAGGCTTTTCCCACCACAACTGTCCTTGTCATATCACTGCAGTAACCTCGGTATTTGCAGCCAAAATCAAGTGTGAGAAAATCTCCTGCTTCAATTACCTTGTCGGTCGCCACGCCGTGGGGCATGCAAGACCTTATACCTGATGCGGCAATTGTATCAAAGGATAACCCCTCAGCACCTTGACGCAGCATAAAATACTCTAAGTCAAGGGAAATTTCGCGCTCTGTTTTTCCAACGGCTATTCTGTCAAGTATATAGGTATAGGCGCTGTCTGCAATGGAGGCGGCTTTTTTTATTAGTGAAAGCTCGTATTCATCCTTTATCATTCTGATTTTATCAATGTGAGAGGACACAGGAGAAAAGACCGACTTTGGCGTAATCCTTTTTAGCCCTGCAAATTTTGAAAATGTGACATAATCGTCCTCAAAGCCGTAAGCCTTGTCGCCCTGTAATTTTAAAAATTCGCTTACAGAGGTCTGTGCGGTATCTATAATCTCAAAGTCAGGCGATTCCTCGCGAGCCTGAACAGTATAGCGTGAATCAGTAAAAAGAAGGAGCTTTGATTTGTCAATATAGAGCATACCCTCGCCGCCTGTAAAACCTGAAAAATAGTAGAGGTTTTCAGGAGAAAAAATAAGTGTTGCGTTGGCAGGTATTACCGATACCAGTTTTTTTAGACGTTCTGTGTACATAGACTCGCTTCCTTTCGTAATAATTATATCAGCAACGGCATATATTTTCAATAAAAATACGAGGTGTTACTATGAAAAGATTTTTAAAAGAAAATTTGATATACATACTGCTGATTTTGTTGTTTTCTTTGATTTTAATATTTTGGGCGCAGATTATGCGTGCTGAATTTCGTGTTGTAGCAAATTTCAATAATTTAGAAACTGTATCCGACAGAGTCAGGTGCGCTGAGTCCCTTGGTTGGCAGGTAGATACTGCCAGTGAAACAAAGCGCCAGCTCTACATTGACCAAACTCCTACACCTGATTTTTTGGAATATAATGAATTCCAGAGAATGTGCGGTTTTGACCTGATGCCTTACCTCGGGAAAGGAGTTACAGTATATACATACAGAATACTCAATTTCCCGTCACAGACACCTGTCAATGCTTTTTTAAACCTGATATTTTATAAAAATCAGATGATTGGCGGAGATTGTATGGTAGATGAGTACGACGATTTGTATCTGCCTGTGAAGCTACCAAAACTTGATACTTACATCACCGGAGCAGAGTGAAACTACTGTTCCGTCTGATTTTTCGACTATCAGGTTTGCGTTGGTGTCGATGTCTGTTGCAATACCTGTACCTCTGTGCTCGTCTGATAAAATTTCAATTTCACGTCCCAATAAACAGGAGGCTTCTTTATATTCTTTGACGTAATTCTTTTCTTTATCGCAGAAAATATTGTCAAAATTATTTATAAATGCAGCTAAAAGTCTGCATTTCTGCTCGCTTGTTATTGTGCCTATGATATTTTCGATGTTTGTGGTTTTGTAGGCAAATTCCCTGGGGTAGCCCTCAGGCGGGGTAGTGATATTGATGCCTATTCCCAAAACTGCATAATTTAGCGTGCCGTCGGGAGAAATGCTTGATTCAGTAAGTATTCCGCACAGTTTTTTGTCCTGAAAATATATGTCGTTTACCCATTTTATCTGTGTATTAATATCTAAAACGTCACTAAGTGCCCTCGCCATTGCAACTGCTGCGGCAACTGTGATAAATACAGCGTCTTTTGCAGGTATATGAGGCTTTATAAGGTAGCTTAAATACACACCGCAGCCTTGGGGAGAAAAAAAGCTTTTCCCCAGTCTTCCGCGACCTGCAGTCTGGTATTCTGAAACCAAAATGGTGTTTTCCTCTTCGCCCTTTGTTGCACGTTCTTTTAAAACGGTGTTTGTAGAAGAAATTTCGTCGAAATATTCTATTTTTTTGTTTTGTAAAAACTTGTGTAAATCCTTCATTATAACCTCCATATTAATTATACATCACGCAGTCATAAAAGTAAATAAAATTCATAAATTTCTAATAGTAACGAAAAAGGGGACAACTATATGAGAAGATACTATCACAGAACAATAGTGGTAAGAGATGTTTTTGCTAATTATTTCGTATATATTGGAACGCTCATAATAGGTCTTGTGGCGGTTGTGGGAGTGCTTGTGCGGTTTAATATAAAACCTGATGACGCATATGTATTGCGCTCGTTTAAGCAAATTATGGCAATAGAAGCGTCTCAGAGTATTGCGAGTAAAAATATCTACGATATGTTTTCTGAAATTATACCATTGGTAAAATCAAGCGATGAAATGATGAAAAAATATCAGGCTCTATACGGCGGTGTTAAGCGGGAAAGTAAGGCTGCAAAAACCGCAGGCTTTCTTGAGGGAAAGCAAGTAGAAGAAATTGATATGTCGTCAGGAGGAGTAAAATTTAATAATGCTACCACATACCCTGTTGATCTGGGAAGTTTACGGAGCATGGAGCTTAAATTTTCAAATCCTACTGTGCTGATAGTTCACACCCACACATCAGAGGCTTATGCTGAAAGCGAGGGTGCAAGAAGCCGTGACGACAGCGTAAATATGGTGCGTATTGGAACGATAGTAAAGGAAAATCTTGAAAAAAGCGGAATAAAGGTTATCCACGATACAACGCACAACGATTATCCCGCCTATAACGGTTCATACAATAAGGCTCTTGGAGTTATACAAAGAAACATAGCGGAAAATCCCGATATACAGGTGGTTTTGGATATTCACAGGGATTACACAGCAAGAACTTCCGGCGATACAGAAATTCAGCTAAAGCCTGTTGCAACGGTAAACGGAAAGAAGACCTCACAGGTAATGTTTGTGGTGGGCACGGACCATAGCGGGCTTACCCATCCTGAGTGGCGGCATAATCTGGCTTTTGCAGTGAAAGTAAATGACGCCTTTAACGAAATCGCACCTGATGTTATGCGCCCTATAAATATCAGAAAAGAACGTTTTAATCAGCACCTGACCTGCGGGTCGTTGATTGTGGAGGTGGGTGCTGCATCAAATTCACTCACAGAGAGCGAAAACGCGGGGCTCTACATTGCACAAGCGGTGGCATCGGTTTTAAAAAACTATTAGAATAAAATTCCTCAACTTGAAAAATAATAAAAATAAAAATTGCAAGTGAGGAAATGTATGAAAATTTCGAGTGACGCAAAAAAAACAAAAGAGCTTTTTCACGAAATTTTACCTATAGGAAAAAGCTTTGACATTATCGAACGTGAGGTTATAATTGCCGAGCGTGTAAGCTATATGTATTTTATAGACGGCTTTGTTAAAGACGGGGTAGTGTCAAAGCTTATAAACTTTCTGCTCGGGTTAACTCCTGACAAATTAAAAAACATAAAAACAGCTCAGGAGTTTGCATCACACTTCATAACCTACGTTGAAGTTGACGTGACAAATGATATGGACAAAATAATGCAGATGTACCTGTCAGGAGCAACTGTGCTTGTGATTGACGGATTTTCCGAGGCGATTGTAATTGACGCAAGAACATACCCAGCCAGAAGTACCGAAGAGCCTGAAAAGGAAAAGGTTTTAAGGGGCTCACGTGACGGCTTTGTAGAAACTGTCGTGTTTAACACGGCGTTACTCAGACGCAGAATACGAGACCCCAAGTTTACTGCAGAAATTGTAAATGTGGGCAATCGTTCAAAAACGGATATTGTTATAACCTATATAGCGGATATTGTTGATGAAAAAATGCTCAAAAACATAAAAGAACGGTTAAAAAACATTGATGTGCGCTCCCTTACTATGAATCAGGAGAGTTTGGCGGAGTGCTTAATCCGTCGCAAATGGTACAACCCCTTTCCCAAAGTAAGGTATACTGAACGACCTGATATTGCAGCAGCCTGTGTGTTGGAGGGAAGTATTGCAATATTGGTGGATAATGACCCCTCGGCGCTGCTGCTGCCTAGCTCTATATTTGATTTTATTCAAGAGGCTGACGACTTCTACTATCCTCCTGTTGTGGGCGGGTATATGCGTGTTATCAGAAATCTTGTGTTTTTTTCCACGCTGATATTAACACCCCTTTGGCTTTTGTTAATTCAGAATTTGGATAGCTTGCCACCATGGTTGTATTTTATACGAATAGCAGAACCCAATGATGTTGCGCCTATTGTTCAGTTGTTGATATTGGAAATAGCAGTTGATGTATTGCGGTTTGCCTCGGTAAACACGCCAAATATGATGGGCAACTCATTAAGTATCATAGGTGCTTTGATTTTAGGCGATTTTGCAATCCAGTCGGGCTGGTTTGTACCAGATACTATTCTTTATATGTCAATAGTGGCTATTGCCAGCTTTTCACAGGCTAATATCGAGCTTAATTACGCCTTTAAATTTATGAGAATAGTAATTTTAATCCTTACCTATTTTTTGGATTTGACAGGCTTCGTATTAGGACTTGTTATTTCGATTGTATTAATAGCCACGAACAAAACCGTAACTGGAAAAGGTTATCTGTATCCTGTAATACCTTTTAATTACCACGATTTTAAGTATAAATTCCTGCGCCTGAAAATTCGTTCAAAGGAAAAAACTGTAATAAAAAAGTAAAATTATAATAATTGACTATTTAGCCTCCGTATGTTATAATTTGTAATATCATAAAATAGTTTATATTTTATAAGAAAAATTATAACAACGGAGGTTAAATTATGCGTAAGACAAAAAGAATAGTATCGTTGCTTATAACAGTTGCAATGATGCTTACAATGGTTCTTCCGATGACAGTGACAGCGGCATTTAGTGACGTTTCTGCGAATCATCACTATTACAATGCTATCACAAATTTGTCATCAGAAGGAATTTTAAACGGCTTTGAAGATGGAACATTCAAGCCAAGTGACCCTGTAACAAGAGCACAGTTTACAAAAATTATCTGTTATGCTCTTTCAGTAGGTAATCTTACATATTCAGAAGAAGAAAGATCAATTTTTTCTGACCTTGCTCCCGAGCATTGGGCAGCAAACAATATCGTTACAGCTTACAAGCAGGGCATAATCAATGGTATGGGTGACGGCACCTTTGCACCCGAAGCAGGCGTGCAGTACGAACAGGCAGTTAAGATGGTTGTTTGTGCTTTAGGTTATTCACAGGTACGTGCAGAAGCTTTAGGTGGTTATCCCGGTGGTTATATGAGCCTTGCAAACCAGGCAAAAATTTTAAAGGGCATTACAGATGCAAAAATGTATGAAGTAATGAACCGTGGTGCAGTGGCACAGTTGATTGACAATATGTTGGATGCAGAACAGATTCAGGATGGTCAGCCCTCAGGTTCACTTCGTGAAGAAGTAAGCACAAGCAAAAAATATGAAGGTCAGGTATCTGCTGGCTATGGCGTAGCACTTTATTCTGATCCAACACTTGAAGCTTGCCGCAAAAATGAAATTTTAGTGGGTTCTAAAGCTTTTGACATCAGTGAACTTAAAGGCTTTGATATCTATGAATACTTAGGCAGAAGTGTTACAATCTATTACGAAGAGGAGTCAGGCGTTACAGTTGATGTGGCTTCAAGCATTGCGTTGCAGCCCAGAAAGAACGAAACAACAAAGATTGAACTCGATATGATTTATGATTATGACACATCTTCTATCGAGTACTACACAAACGAAGACCGCACAGAAACAGAAACAGTTAATTACCAGACAAGCGTAAAGGTTCTCTGGAACGGTCAGCCTGTAACAGCCGGAACAACATTACAGAGCCTTCTCGATACTTATGGTTCAAAAGCGGGTTATATCACATTAGTAAGCTCGCAGACAAATCAGTCTGCTGACGTTGCGTTCTTAAAGACGTATGACACAATGGTAGTACAGTCCGTTGATACAAAGAACTATAAAGTGTTTGGTAAGAACATCTTAACATCTGGTATTGTTTTAGACGTAACAGACAGAACAAAGAATGTTACAATTAAGCAGAACGGTTCAGACTTTGCGTTATCTTCAATCAGAGAAAACCATGTTCTCTCTATTTCAAGGAGCACAGGTGATAAGGTAATAGAGGTTTTAGTATCAACAAAATCGGCAAGCGGTACAATTGAGTATATGACAAGCTCTCCCGAAACACAGATTAAGTTAAGCACAGGCAATGCTATCTACACAGTATCTCCTGAAGTATGGGCTTCACCCGGTACAGAACCTATGACAACAGGTATGTATGTAACCGTGACACTTGATGCTTTTGGTAAGGTTGCAAGATATCTTCCTGCAGCAGAAGCTACATACAACTACGGTTATATTGCATCTTTAGAGGAACAGGGTTCATCATCAAATCCTGAAATCTGGGTTATGATTTATAAGCCTCAGGCTTCTAACTCAACACTTACAGGTCTGATTTTAAAGTTTGCAGATAAGGTTAAAATTGACGGTACAGGCTACACTGTATCAAAGAATGTAGATGCTGTAAAGACAGCATTATCAGATGCAGCGGGAAGAAGTGCCAACACAGGCTTTGCTACTGAAATTGCTCCTACTGGTGATGTTTTATACTCGCAGCCTGTCAGATTTGCACTTGATAAGTCAAACCAGATCAGCAGTATATTGACAGTTGATTCGGCTAACCCCGGCGATAATGCAACATCGCTTAACATTATAAACAAAGTGAATACCGGTATATTGTGTCAGGTGGATGGTACAACGTTTGAACAGTACAGAATTTCCGGTTCAACACCTGTTCTTTACGTTCCTCAAAACAGAGAAAGAGGCACATACCAGTCAAAGACAAACAACTTCTTTGATGAGAACAAGAGCTACTATGTTCAGTTTGCTAATACCTCGGGTACAAACGTAGTAGGTTGCGTATATGTATACGGTGTAGTTAATTCAGGGGCGGGCTCTACTGCAGAAACAATCACAGAAGAGAACAAACCATTAATCGTAACAGAAAAGGGTATAGTTCTTTATAAGGACACACAGACAACACGTGTTACATTAAAGGATGTAACAACAGGCGAAGATGTACACTGCTATGAAGAAACAATTGATTTAGATGCTCTTTCTGTCGGCGACGTTGTTCGTGTAGCAATCGGTGCTGACGATTATGTTGAAGAATTGGAAGTATTGGCAGACACTTCAGATGTTGTTGGTGGTAATTTTGATTATGATCCTACGGCAACAGAACAGTATTGGTATATTGGTAGTGGGGCAACGAGTGATGATAAAGTTGCAGACTTCCGTGTAATCGTTGGTACTGTTAAGTATAAGGAAGGAAACACATTTACGTTTGTTCCTGGTTACAATAAAGATGCTTCTGTAACAACTGAAACATTCACAGTATCAGATGGTATTCCTGTGTATAGAATCGACACAACAGCTACCATTGAAACAAACATTGTAAATTCTTCTTCTGCTGGCGAAATTTTAGGAAATGCTAATCAGAATTCACGAGTAATGGTTTACACAGTTGAAGGCGCAATTAAGGCAGTAATTATTTTCGAATAATTTATAAAATTTAAGAGGTCGGCTATGCCGACCTCTTTTTTGTTGACTTTTTATGCCTTTGGTATTATACTGTATTTATGTAAAAGAGGAGGGTTAGTATGAACAGAGAAGAGACAATGAATTTTATAGATAGCTCAAAAAAATTTGGTTCAAAGCTTGAGCTTGAAAGAATAAAAAAACTCTGTGAATTGCTTGGCAACCCTCAGGACAGATTGAAGTTTATTCATATAGCAGGTACAAACGGCAAAGGCTCAACCTCTCTGTATATTCATAACGCCTTAGTTGACGCAGGATACAAGACAGGACTTTACACCTCGCCTTTTATTTATGAATTTAACGAGCGAATCCAGATAAACGGCGTGCCAATATCTGACGCAAAACTGACAGAAATTATGTCAATCGTGGCAGAAAAAGTAAAGATTATGACAGAAGAGGGATATGAGCACCCTACGGAATTTGAGCTTATTACTGCGGCGTCGTTTTTGTATTTTGAAAAGAGCGAGTGTGATGTAGTAGTATTAGAGGTTGGACTGGGCGGAACTTATGACGCTACGAACATAATAAAAACACCCATACTTTCTGTTATAACATCAATAAGCCTTGACCATACTGATTACCTTGGAAACACAGTTGCGGAAGTTGCTGAGAATAAATGCGGAATTATAAAAGAGAGAGCACCTGTACTTTCTTATATGTACCAGCCCGTTGATGCACTTAATGTTATAAAAACGAATGCTGAGAAAAAATGCTCCCACCTTACAGTTGCAGAAGATGACAGCCTTGAAATCAACACTATGAGCCTAAAAGGCAGCGATTTTATCTATCAGGGCGAAAGCTTCCATACAAGCCTTGTGGGCAAATACCAGATATATAATGCGATTACCGTCATTTCTGCCCGGAAACTATTAAATGATGCAGGATTAAATGTTTCTCTTGATAATGTGAAAAAAGGACTATCACAGGCAAAATGGCCTGCCAGATTTGAAATATTGAGCGCAAACCCTACGGTTATTGCTGACGGCTCACATAATGCTGACGGAATGAAAGCTTTTGTAGAAACGGCAAAAGCCGTACTTTCGGATAAACCTGTGTGTGTTTTTGGAATGCTAAAGGATAAAGACTATGACTACTGCTTAAAAAAGCTTGCAGAAATTACTGACACAGTCGTTGTAACGGAAGTTGATAACCCAAGACGTGAAACTGTAGACAAACTGTCTCAAACGGCAAAACAATATATAAAAAATGTATATGAGGAAAAAGAAAATAATGATGCTGTAAAAAAAGCTTTAGAGCTTGCAGGAGATTGTGGCACAGTAATTGCTCTTGGCTCGCTTTATATGATGAAAAACATAAAAGACAGCATAAAAAAATCGAACCGCTGAGCGGTTCGATTTTTTTATAGCAAGTAATCTGAAATTGTACTTCTTGAACGGGTACGTGGAGCGGGCGTCTCTTTGCCTAACAACCACGCCTCAAATTCTGCGGCTGTTAAATCTTCTGCCTTGTAATCTGCATATTTTTTAGAAGCCACGCTCATCCAATTATTGTATTCGTAAGCGCTCATAGCACCCTTTGACTTTAAGTATCTGTTATGCTTGGTTACCTTGTCATACAGCTTTTTAATGTCATTTGCACGGCTGTTGCGGCGATACTGTCTGTGAGCACCGATTTTTTTACAAGAGTAGCCACCTTCTGTAATTCTGTCACAGTAAACAGAATCTGTTCTGCCTGATGGGAAGAAATATCCTCCGCAGTTTTCGCAGATTTTCAAGGGCTTTTTCGCCATTGCAGCAGCTAAAATTTCAAGGGCAAAAAGTTCCTTTGCTGAACTTAACGTGAAGCAGGGAACAACTGTGTCAGCTAACTCGTAAGAAATGCTGAAATTTTTTCCGAAATAAACTTTGGTTTTTCTTGAGTTGTCAAACTCAGCAAGTGTTTCCATATCAAAATTGTTTATAGCAATCAGCTTTGAAAATTCTGCGTTTGCAAGTTTTGAAAGCTCTGCCTCGTTATAATCAGCAAAATAAGCGTAAGGGTTCTCGAAATCCCATTTTCCGCCTAATGATACTGCGGCAGCACCAGTAGGGTATTCTGTTGATTTTTTTCCTGATGTAACACGGATAATGCCGTTTTTTATGTATGCCTTAATCAAGTGATGACCTTCTTTCGTTGTTACTATGTATTTAGGTTATCACATTGTGCAGATTATTGTCAATAGTTATTTAGCACCAAAGCTATGTTTTTTAGTTTTCGCACATTAGAGAATTTTTAAGCTTTGCAAGTATTTTTTTCTCAAGGCGTGATACCTGCACCTGCGAAATTCCCAACTTTTTTGCAATGTCTGACTGGGTTTTATCCATAAAGTAACGCATTACCACGATTGTTCTTTCCCTTGACTCAAGAGCAGAAATTGCGGTTTTTATATCTATTTTAGTAAGGATTTGCCCCTCGTCAATGCTGTCTTTTAATAAATCCGAAAGTTTTGTACTGCCGTCGCCGATTTCCGCATTTATAGACTCAGGAGGTGCTGTTGCTTCTTTTGCTGCTACAACGTCTTCAGGAGAAATGCCGAGAGCTTTTGCTATTTCCTGCACCCCTGGAGGTGTGCCTTTTTCTTTTGTTTCCTTGTCTACAAAGGCTGCTACCTGTGCTGCGGTCTGCTTAACAGAGCGGCTGACCTTTAGCGGTCCGTCATCACGAAGAAAACGCTTGATTTCTCCTAAAATCATAGGAACGGCATAAGTAGAAAACATAAGCCCGAGCTCCGGGTTAAAATTGTTGATAGCACGCAACAAGCCCATTACGCCTAATTGATTTATGTCGCAAGCCTCATAACCTCGGTTGTAAAATCTTTTTGCCAGACTAAAAACCAACCCCATATTGCTCTCAATCAGCTTTTCCTTAGCGTCGCAATCTCCATTTTGGGCAGCACGAATTAAAGCGTATGTAATGTCTTTTTTTGAACTATCCACGCTGCACCTCGTCAAAGGGAAGAAGGGGAGGGGGTGGCAAATGATTTTGTCAGGGTTACAGTTGTTCCTTTCCCTAAATCGCTTTCAACTGTAACATTATCCATAAAGGTTTCCATAACGGTAAAACCTAAGCCGCTACGCTCGGAATCTTTGGCGCCTGTGTAGAGTGGTGTACGCGCAAGGTCAATGTTCTCAATCCCGCAGCCTGTGTCAGAAATCACGATTTCGACTGTGTTTTCCTTTAATGTGCAATTGACAACAACTGTGCCGTAACTGTCCTTGTATCCGTGGATTATAGAGTTTGTAACGGCTTCTGAAACTGCGGCCTTAATGTCCTCGATTTCATCGAGCGTGGGATTTAACTGGGTAACAAATGCCGCAACTGCAGTACGTGCAAATTTTTCATTTTCTGATATGGCAATAAATTCTAATTTCATATTGTTGTTCATTACGAAATTTCCTCCTGAAGGTAATTAATGGCGTCGGTAACGTTGTCTGCTACTGCGATGATTTTTTTGATGCCTGACATAGTAAGCAGCCTGTCGATTGCTGAAGAGTTGTTTACAATTGCAACGTGTCCGCCAAGTGAACTGACAAGCTTGTACCTGCCCACAACCACTCCTATTCCTGAGCTGTCCATAAAGGTAAGGTTGGTAAAATCAAACACAAGATTTGTTACACCCTTATTTTTTATTACCTCCTCAGCCATGTCTTTTACTTTCTTTGCAGTATGGTGGTCAAGTTCCCCTGACAACGATACTACCAGAACTTTTTTCTTGATTGTTACAGTTATTTCCAAAAAGTATTCCTCCTTTGTATGTTTTCCATTAATACTTATTCGAGGATTATTTTTCCCATTCCTTCATAGAAATATACATCTATTTGTCGAAATATTACCACATTTCGACAAAAGAAAAAGCGGTAGCTAAAAAGCTACCGCCAAAATTAAATTTCATAGTGGTTTTTTCTGTATTTTTCCCTGAAGTCTTGGGTACTTGTCAGGAGTTGATTTAATTTTTGTGATTACTACAATAGAGTGCGTTATATCTGTTTCGGGAATTGTGTACTTAAACACCCCTGTAACCTCAGCGCCCAAAATGTCGATTGCATTTTGAGCATCTGCCAACTCTTCTTCCACATCAGGTCCCTTGTATGCCAAAAACACACCGCCGCGCTTAACGTAGGGCAGACAGTACTCGCAAAGGCAGGACAAATTTGCTACCGCACGAGATACTGCAGCATCAAAGCTCTCACGAAGGGGAGCGCCTGACTTTGCGCCATCCTCGGCTCTTGAGTGAACACAAGTAACATTATCTAATCCCAACTGATTTTTTACCTCGGTTAAAAAGGTAAGACGCTTGTTTAATGAATCAAGTAACGTCAAATCGAGCTCTGGGTTTGCAATTTTTAGCGGAACTCCGGGAAAGCCTGCGCCTGTTCCTACATCTATGATGTTTTTTCTGCCGCTTAAGAATTTAATACCAAAAAGGCTGTCAACAAAATGCTTCGTTGCTATTTCGCCAGGCTCGGTAATG
>JAZQBQ010000013.1:0-4265 GCA_045545755.1 Congzhengia sp.
AAGCCCCAATAGCTGCTTTTTAAAAGAATTTCCGTAACAGAACAACGAAAAGAAAAAGAAATTAATGATAATACGAACAACGCAAAACCTAAAACAACAAATATTATAAACAAATAACGTGTTTCATCTTTAAATATAAACCACAGCAATGAAAAAACAATAATAATAATTAAAGTTGCCACTATTTTTGCAATAGTTTTCTTTTTAGAATACCTAACTATAAAAGCAGGTTTATACGTAATGTCCTCCGGCATTTTATCCGGACTGTTTTTTGCGAGCCCAAACAATAATTCAGCAACAAATTCAAAAAAATGTTCCAATATCATCACCACACTGAGTGAATTATATCATAATTGAGGCGGATGGCAAGTTTTAGTAATATTAAATGAACAGATATTATCTTCGTATCTTTTTATTCGACAGGTCTCCATATACAGGAGTAGCCAAACCGAATCCACCTGACACAGTGAGTATTTGTCCGGTGGTATAGGCAGATTCATCACTTGCAAAATAAACTACAGCTTCAGCAATTTCCTCCGGGGTGCCCATTCTATTTAACGGAATATGTCGCAAAAACAGTTCTCTGAATTCCTCTGTCAGATTTTTCTCTACAGCATCAGTAGCTGTCATACCGGGAAGAACGGCGTTACACCGAATGTTATTCTTTGCTTCGTGGACCGCGATTAATTTGGTGAGATAATTTATTGCAGCTTTACTTGTTCCGTATGCCACCTGAGAAATGTCGGGGACAAGTCCACCCACCGAGGAAATGTTTATGATACTTCCTCCCCCTTGTTTGGACATATACTTAACCACTTCCTTGCTTCCCATAAACACACTTCTTAAATTCATATTTACGGTATCGAGAAAAACTTCCGTATCGGTGTTTCGAAAATCAAGGTCTTTTCCGGGATTAGATGTGCCAAAATTGTTGACAAGTACATCAATACGCCCTGCACTTTTTATGACATCTTCCACCATGGAAACATAAGATTCCGGTTTGCCGGCATCGTTATAAACGTATTTTACTGTATACCCCTGAGAAATAAGCTTGTCTGCTTTTTCTTTGGCAATGTCTAAATTCCTTGCCGCCATATAAACGCGGGCGCCTTCTTTCGCACAAGTCTTTACAATAGCAAAACCGATACCTCTGGTAGACGCTGTAACCAAAATAACTTTATCTTTTAATCTCATATACTTACTCCTCTATTCTTTTTATAAATTCTCGGTAATAAAAATACAATAAAAATACCTATAGCAACACAAATAACTTCAATAAAACCGATAAGTTTAATGGACTTCACGGCAGCAACGCTTTCCGTCAAACCGCTTTCTGTATTTGCCGTAACACGATTCGTAAACAATGGTACGAACACAGCCACACCGAGAGGAGCTGCCAAATCCCTGAAAAGTCCGTAGGTTCCCGTTCCTGAGCCAGCCATTTCGTTCGGCACACCAGATAGAACTACTTTCATAAAAATTGTAGCATTTCCGCCTAATCCAAACCCCAAAATACCAAGTGAAGCTGCCAGCAACACCACGGAGGAATCCGTAGTAAACAACAGCATAAGAGCACAGCCGATACCTGTAAGAGTCAGCGAACCTGCGAGCACATATTTAGGCTCATATTTATCTGCAAGAGGCCCTATCAAAACAGAGCCCAAAGCCATTCCGATATACATAATGGAAATGGCGTATCCGGATATAATGGTGTTTTCCGGTTGAGTATAGTTGACAAACACAATAACATTCGTCATATTCGCCTGCATAAGCCCTTGTGTCAAAAACAGTGCAAGCACCGAGAAAATGAACACCTTGCGTTTCATAAAATCCCATTGCAAAATCGGATTATCTGCCCTTTTTTCAGCAAATAAAAGACCGAAAAACGATAGAATTGCTGCTCCCAAAATCAAAACAAACAAAATGGATGTCCAACCAAAATTTTGTCCAAAGGTCGGAAGACAAAGAAGAATACCAAAAAACAATAAAACAAATAGTGCGCCCAATTTATCAAAGCCTGCGAGGTTATTCTTTTTCGTCGAAGCTTTTATAGGCAATAAAAAGCACAACAAAAATACGAGGGCGCATATACCAACACACACCCACATCATAGCGCGCCAACCGTAATATTCAATCAGTAAGCCGCCGAGTGTCGGGCCGAAAATGACGGCACAGCTTGATATAAGCATATAAAGAGAAAAGCCCTTCGCCTGTTTTTCGAGCGGAAATTCCGTTACAATATAGGACATGACCACAGGCGCTATTGCGGCACTGCCAATGCCAACGATAAAACGCGCAATCAGCATAAAAAGAAGTGACGTTGCTACAGCAGTCAGAAGATTTCCGAGTAAAAAAACTGCAATACCTATGAGTAATGTGGTTCTGCGCCCGATAACATCTCCCAGTTTACCAAGTACAGGAGCTCCGGTTGCTGTCGATATAGCCATTGCCAGTGCCGTCCAAGTCGTATTGTTATAATCAAGATTTAAGTCCTTTACAAAGGCAGGCCCGAGCACAGTAGTAAATCCGCCTATAATACCAACAAGAAAGGCTGCGAGTGCAAAAGGTACAAAACCAGACAAATAGTTTGCTCTATTGTTTGCATTCAAAAAAAATCACCTCTTTCTGTGGATAGTATAACCTGTTATGACGTATTTATTTGTTATTTTGCGGGCATACTTTCAGCAGAAAGACTAACTATTAAAAGTCAAGTCTGAATTTACAAAAAAAGTTTGCATAAAGATGAATTTTTATGCATGACAAAAAAGCCTATGACAATAGGCTAATGAACCTTGAAAAAGATATATGTGGTTATTGTTTGATTTCGTATGGTGTATTGTTTTTTAAGACGGCGTAAATGGTATGACACAGCTTTCGTGCTACAGCGTTTGTAGCTACAAGATGATGCTTACCTTCGTTTCTTTTCTTTTGATAGTATGCATTAAATACAGGATCGCAAAATTCTGCTCGAACAGCAGCATGATATAGCGCCTTCCTTAAATACGGAGAACCACGTTTGCTTAGATGACCAGAAGTGGCTTCGTATTCACCGGATTGAGAAACCGAAGAATCAAGACCTGCATAAGCAACAAGTTTAGATGGATTATCAAAACGATTGATATCTCCGATTTCGCCCAGAATAGTTGCAGCTGTAATGTTGCCGACACCGGGAACGGTTTTTATGTAAGTATCCATTGCAGAAAGCAAAGTATCAAGTTCCTCTTCTACGGAATGTACCTGTTCTTCGATGAAACAGATTTGTTCAATAAGTAGCTTTAATTGAAAAGCAAAACTTTCCTTGCAAAATGATATGCCAAAAGAACGATTGGCTTTTTCTGATAATTCAGTAATCGCTTGTGTAGCCTTGTTCTTCATTGTGATATTAGAAAGTACTTCTTCTAACTTTTTAGCAGAAAGGTTTTCGTAATCAGATGGTAAACTGAGCGATTTGAGAATTTCTTTTGATGTTTGACCGAAGATATTAGTAAAAACAGACTCGTATTCAGGAAAAACCTGGTCAAGAACGGCAATGGCTTTGCGTTTCAAATCTGATATAGAACTGATGAGATAATTTCTGAATCGAGAAAGATTTCGTAAAGAAAGCGTATCTTCATCTGATAGAGATGTCTCCAAAAAGTCACCATAGCGGATTAAATCAGCTATGAGGACAGAGTCTATAATATCGGTTTTACGTTTTCTGATTTCAATGCCTTTACGCCAACCGTCTGTTTGGATGGGATTAACAACATGAACAACAAAGTTATTGTCTGTCAAAAAAGAATACAGCGAAAGCCAATAATGGCCTGTAGCTTCCATTCCGATTTCAAGATTGTCTTTGTATGGTTGGATTTTTTGCAAAAGCTTTTCGGCTTCATCCAAAGAGTTGGCGAAAGAAAATGCCTTGAAAACGATTTTGGCATTATCATCCATCATTGAAGCAACGTGCGTATTTTTACCTACATCAATACCTAAATAAAACATCAGAACCACCTGTATCAAATATTTTAGATAGAATCCACTGACTGATAAACGTTACTGCCTTATGGTATATACGAAGTACTCTGCAAGAGTCAACATCTAACTTATTCGTAAACTGTTTATCAGACAGAGGCATCAGTCTTTCAAGTACGAGGTCTAAAGCCTCAAGGAGGGGACGATGACACTCTATCTAATACCAGTATTATACAGGATTTTCCTGTATAAATATACAAGTTAATAAGGGTTATAGGTTACCTTTATCAACCTAAATTTATTATATAAGGAGG
>JAZQBQ010000014.1:0-9724 GCA_045545755.1 Congzhengia sp.
GTGCCCATTTCAGCAAGACTTATTGCCAACAAATCAAGCTATAAGTTTAAAGCTGAGAAAATCACAGACATCCGCAAAAAACTTTCAGAACAGGTGATAAAAAATGATTAAAATATATAAATACGGCGAGGTATCTAATGACGAAATTTTCGCCCGCGTCGAGCCAAAGATGAACGTGGAGGAAATCGTATCGGGCATCATTGAAAATGTGCGTAAATTCGGCGACTTTGCGCTTGCTGACTATACCAAAAAGTTTGACGGCGTGTGCGTACAAAATCTTCAGGTAACAGAAGCCGAAATTGAAGAAGCTTTTTCAAAAGTTGACGAAAAGTTCGTTGAAATTTTAAGAAAAGCTGCTGAAAACATCACAAAATTCCACACCCAGCAAAAGCGTGAAGGCTTTTGCTTAGATGCCCCCGACGGTACAATTATGGGACAAAAAATTATCCCCATAGAGCGTGCAGGACTCTACGTTCCCGGCGGCACTGCTGCTTACCCCTCAACTGTTTTGATGGACAGTATCCCTGCAAAAATCGCAGGAGTATCGGAGCTTATTATGGTAACACCCCCTGACAAACAGGGAAAAATTAACCCCGTAATTTTAGCTGCGGCTAAGGTTGCAGGAGTGGACAAAATCTTTAAAGTAGGCGGTGCTCAGGCGATTGCCGCCCTTGCCTACGGCACAGAAACAATCCCAAAGGTTGACAAAATTGTAGGACCCGGTAACGCATTCGTTGCAGAGGCCAAAAAGCAGGTCTACGGAGTGGTTTCAATTGATATGATTGCAGGTCCCAGCGAAATTTTAATTGTAGCTGACGAAAATTCAAATCCCCGCCACTTAGCAGCAGATTTGCTCTCACAAGCAGAGCACGATAAACTTGCCAGCGCGGTTTTAATTACCACAAGTATGGAACTCGCTCAAAAAGTAGCAGACGAAATCGAAATCCAGCTTAAAAAGCTCCCCAGAGAGGAAATTGCACGAGCCTCAATCGACAATAACGGCAAAATCATTGTAGCAGAAGATTTAGCTGTTGCCATAGACATTTCAAACGAAATCGCTCCCGAGCACTTAGAGCTTGTGGTAGATAACCCCTTTGATTATTTAGATAAAATCAAACACGCAGGCTCAGTATTTATGGGAAGATACTGCCCCGAAGCCTTGGGCGACTATATGGCAGGAGCAAACCACACACTTCCCACCAGCGGAACGGCAAGATTTTCAAGCCCCTTGTCCGTTGACGACTTTATCAAGAAAACACAGTTTACATACTACACAAAAGAAGCACTGGAAAACATCGCAGAAGACGTTTATTACTTTGCTGAAAAAGAGGGTTTAAACGCTCACGCAGAAAGTGCGGTAATTCGAGTTAGGAATGAGGACAATGAGTAGATTTTTAAATGAAAATTTAAAAGGATTAGAGGCGTACACCCCCGGCGAACAGCCAAGGGACAAAAAGTACATAAAGTTAAATACTAACGAATCTCCCTACCCACCCTCTCCTGAGGTTATAGCGGCAGTTAACGCTTCTGAGGTGGCGGATTTAAGGCTTTATTCCGACCCTCTGTGCAAGACTTTAAAAGAGAAATTAGCCGCTCGCTACGAGGTAAATCACGAAAACGTATTCGTATCAAACGGCTCTGACGAGTCTTTAAACTTTTACTTTATGGCTTTTTGCAGCAAGGAAAATCCTGTAATATTTCCCGAAATTTCCTACGGCTTTTACAAAGTTTTTGCAGAACTCTACGGCATTTCTTATGAAACAATACCGCTTTGTGATGATTTTTCTATCGACATAAATGACTACATCGGCATTGATAAAAATATCGTTATAGCAAACCCCAACGCCCCCACAGGTCTTGCGCTTCCCTTGTCGGATATTGAGTGTATTGTTAAATCCAATCCCGACAATATCGTTTTAATCGACGAAGCGTATGTTGATTTCGGCGCCGAGAGTGCCGTTTCACTTACCAAAAAATATGATAATTTATTGGTTGTGCAAACCTTTTCAAAATCACGTTCTTTAGCTGGCGCACGTCTTGGCTTTGCAATAGGCAACGCAGAAATTATTGCCGACTTAGAAAAGATAAAGTACTCAACAAACCCCTATAACATTAACCGCTTAACTTTAGTTGCAGGGGCTGCAGCAATAGATTCGGATGACTATTTTACCGAAAACTGCAAGAGAATTATGAAAACTCGCAAGTACACAGAGGACGAACTTACAAAATTAGGCTTTAACTGTATTCCCTCGTGTGCAAACTTTATCTTTGCGAAAAGCGATAAAATTTCAGGACAAACCCTGTACGAAAAGCTAAAAGACAAGGGCGTGTTGGTGCGCCACTTTAATACCTCCGCAATCTGTGAATATAATAGAATAACAATCGGCACAGATGAGGAAATGAAAACCTTTATAGAAAAAGTAAAGGAGTGCTTAATATGAGATGCGCTGAAATTAAAAGAAAAACAAACGAAACTGATATAAGCCTTTCGCTCAACTTAGACGGCACAGGTAAATCGCAAATAAACTCAGGCTGCGGCTTTTTAGACCATATGTTGACGTTATTTGCCCGCCACGGCTCATTTGATTTGACGGTTACCTGCGTTGGCGACACAGAGGTTGACTACCACCACACTGTTGAGGACATTGGCATCGCTTTAGGTCAGGCATTAAATGAGGCTTTAGGCGATAAGCGAGGTATTATGCGCTACGGCTTCTTTGTTCTTCCTATGGACGAGGTTTTGATGCTTTGTGCCATTGACATTTCAGGAAGATGTCTGCTTGGCTATCAGGTTGAGTTTAACTCTCCCACAATCGGCGACTTTGACACAGAATTAGTCAAAGAATTTATGTTAGGCTTTGCACGTAGCTGCCCTATGGCGCTGCACTTTAAAGAGTTCGCTGGAGAAAACGCTCATCACATTGCAGAAGGTATGTTCAAAGCCTTTGGCAGAGCACTTGCTGTAGCTGTTTCCATTGATGAAAAACACAAAAACGAAATTCCATCTACGAAAGGTGTATTATAGAAAGGCAGAATTCATAATGATTGCAATAGTTGACTACGGCGTAGGAAATATTTTTTCCCTGTGCTCATCATTTAAATATATAGGTGCAGACATTGAGCTTACATCAGATATCACCACAATCAAAAAGGCGGACAAGGTAATTTTCCCCGGTGTCGGTGCGTTTCGCGATGCCGAAAGTAAACTTCGTGCCACAGGACTTGATAAGGTGGTAATTAAAGAAGCCAAAAGCGGCAAACCCTTTTTGGGAATTTGCCTCGGTATGCAGATGATGCTTACAAAAAGCTACGAGTTTGGAGAGTACGACGGACTCAACATCATCCCAGGAAACGTAGTTTCTATGGAGGGAGTTGTGCCAAGTGACTATAAAATCCCCCACATCGGATGGAATAAGCTGATATTCCCCAAGAATAAGTCGAAATCTCCCATCTTCCGCTATGTAAACGAGGGCGAGCACGTGTACTTTGTGCACTCATACTACTGTACTGACTGTGCTCCCGACACAATAGCTACCACAGAGTACGGCGCAGAACTAACCGCCGCAATCGCCCGCGACAATGTTTTCGGCGTGCAGTTCCATCCTGAAAAAAGCGGCGAGGTTGGCTTAAACATTTTAAGAGCATTCAAGGAGTTGTAAAATGAACATTTTTCCTGCAATAGATTTAATAAATGGTCAAGTCGTAAGACTTTTAAAAGGCGACTATGACAAAGTAACGGTCTACGGCAATGACCCGTTATCAGTTGCCAGAGATTTTGAAACGTGTGGCGCTGAATACATCCACATTGTTGACTTAGATGCTGCAAAGGACGGCAAAGTTCACAACTTTGACATCATAAAATCAATATGCGAAACCACTAACCTCAAGGTAGAAATCGGCGGCGGCGTAAGGTCAGAAGATGTAATAAAGCAGTATATTGAAGCTGGTGTTTATCGTGTAATACTTGGCACAATCGCAATAAAAAACCCCGAATTTACCAAAGAAATGATTAAAAAATACGGTGAGCGTATCGCCATCGGCGTTGATATTTCTGATGGAATGGTAGCTATCCACGGCTGGACCGAGGTTTCTGCCATTTCTTGTGATGAGTTGTTTGCAGATTTAGAGCGCGCCGGTGCTTCCTGCGTAATTTGTACCGATATTTCAAAAGACGGCGCAATGCAAGGCACGAATTTAGAACTTTATCGTGACTTATCTAAAAAATACTCAATCGACATTGTAGCCTCAGGTGGCGTTTCCTCAATGGAAGATATTACCGCCCTAAAGGAAATGAACCTGTACGGCGCAATACTGGGTAAAGCCTTATACACAGGAGCCGTTAATTTATCCGAGGCAATCGAGGTGGCAAAATGATTACAAAGAGAATAATTCCCTGTCTTGATGTAAAAGACGGCAGAGTTGTAAAAGGCGTAAATTTTAAAGGGCTTTCTGACGTTTCAAACCCTGTGGAGTTAGCAGATTTTTACAGCAAAAGCGGCGCTGACGAGCTTGTATTTTACGACATTACAGCATCTGCTGAGGGCAGAGGTATTTTTACAGATATTTTATGTGATGCCGCAAGCAAGATTTTTATTCCCTTAACTGTTGGCGGTGGTATAAATACTTTGTCCGACTTTGACAGAGTGTTAAAATGTGGCGCTGACAAGGTTTCCGTAAACTCAGGTGCAATCAAAAACCCAAAAATCATTGAAGATGCCGCAAAATGCTACGGCAGCCAATGCGTGGTTTTATCTGTTGACGTTAAGCGTGTAAACGGAAAATTTGAAGTTTTCTCCCACGGCGGCAGAACAGCTACAGGCATTGACGCGCTTTCTTGGATAAAAATGGGCGAAAATAACGGTGCAGGCGAAATCGTTGTAAACAGCATTGACACCGACGGAGTGAAACAGGGCTTCGATTTAGAAATGCTCCGCGCCGTAGAGGAATTGGTTTCAATTCCCGTTATCGCATCAGGTGGAGCAGGCTCCATTTCCGACTTCGTTACATTATTTACAGAAATTCCCACAATTGACGCAGGATTGGCTGCTTCAATATTCCATTTCGGCGAAGTAGAAATTCACGATTTAAAAGAAGAATTACGCAAAAATAACATAAATGTGAGGTTATAACAATGGATATTAATACATTAAAATTTGACGAAAAAGGCTTAATTCCTGCTATCGTAGTCGATGCAGAAACAAAAAAAGTTTTAACACTTGCCTATATGAATAAAGAAAGCTTGGAAATCAGTATAAAAGAGGGCAGAACCTGCTTTTGGTCACGTTCAAGACAGGAATTATGGAGAAAGGGCGAAACCTCAGGAAATTACCAGTACATACAGTCAATTACCGCCGACTGCGACGCTGACGCTTTAGTAGTAATGGTAAAAAAAGACGGTCCTGCCTGCCACACAGGTGCAGATTCCTGCTTTAATGGCACAATCTTTGGGGACGCTCCCGTTGACTTCTCTATCGCTTCTCTTTATAAAAAACTTTTGGGAAGAAAAGAACAGATGCCCGAGGGCTCATATACCACATACCTTTTTGAAAAAGGTATCGACAAAATTTTAAAGAAAATCGGCGAAGAATCCACAGAGGTCATCGTTGCAGCAAAAGGCGATGACAAGAAAGAAACCATCTACGAGCTTGCAGATTTAATGTACCACTCTTTAGTTTTAATGGTTGAGATGGGCATTTCCGTTGATGACGTCTACGCAGAGCTTGCATCACGTGACATTATCGAACACAAGGTAAAACAGGAGAAAATGACAAAATGATTCTTTCAAACATCCACACGCATTCAATATACTGCGATGGCAAAAACACCCCCGAGGAAATGGTAAATACCGCCATATCCAAGGGTTTTTTGTCTTTGGGCTTTTCGGGACACGCCTACACTCCTCACGATGACGAATACTGTATGAGTCTTGAAAAGACTTCAAAATACATCGACGAAATTAACTCGTTAAAAGAAGAATACAAGGATAAAATCGAAATTTATTTAGGCACTGAATGCGACCTTTATTCAGAAATCGAAAGAGAAAAATATGACTATATCATCGGCTCAGTTCACTATGCAAAATCAGCCGATGGCAATCTTTATCCCGTTGATAATACCGAAGAACTCACGTTGGGTTTTATAAATAATTACTTCGGCGGCGATTATTTAAATTTTGTCCGTGCCTATTATGAAGCCGTGGAACAAATCGGCAAAGCAAAACCTGATATTATCGGTCATTTTGACCTTGTGACGAAATTCAACGAAGGCAATAAATACTTTGACGAAAATTCCAAAGAATATCTGGATTTAGCATATAATGCTATGGACGCAGTAATTCCTCATTGCGACCTTTTTGAGGTAAACACAGGTGCAATCTCACGAGGCTACAAAAAAGTACCATATCCTGCCGTTCCCATTTTAAAAAGACTTTACGAAAAAGGCGGCAGAGTTATACTGACCTCCGACTGCCACAATGCTGAATTTTTGGATTGTCACTACAAAGAATCAGTAGAAATTTTAAAGAATGCAGGCTTCAAATCAGCATTTGTTTTGCTGGGTGGAAAATTTGTGGAACAGCCGCTATAAAATACCACAGAAAAAACACTGAAAAAAACTATTTTTTTGACAAAATAAGATTGACTTTATCGGCATTTTTTTATATACTATAGGTATATAAAAAAGGGGATTTTTTTGCAACTGACGGATTGGCAGAGTTCACTGCCTGGGAGCAGAAAAATTTGAAAAATTGTCGACCGTCTGGGCAGCCCATTTACATAAATGTAGATAGGTCTGTCCATTTTTGTTTTAATCCCCGGAAAGCAGGTATAATTTTTATGAAAAAAGTAGCAATCATTATGGGAAGCGACAGCGATTTGCCCGTTGTTGAAAAAGCCATAAATATGTTAAAAGATTTCGATGTGCCCTACACCGTTCACGTGCTCTCAGCTCACAGAACACCTGCTGAGGCTCATGATTTAGCAGTTAATGCAAGAAATAACGGCTACGGTGCATTAATCTGCGCTGCAGGTATGGCAGCACATCTCGCTGGCGCAATCGCGGCAAACACAACATTGCCCGTTATCGGCATTCCTGTTAAATCTTCAAATCTTGACGGCATGGACGCGTTACTCTCAACAGTACAGATGCCCACAGGTATCCCTGTTGCGACTGTCGCAATCAACGGCGCAGGCAATGCAGCATTACTCGCTATCCAGATTTTAGCAGTTGAGGACAAAGCACTGGCCCAAAAGCTTGATGCCCAGCGTAAAGCAGGTGCAGAAAAAGTTTTAGCTAAAAACGCAGAGATTGCGGCAAAATATAACAACTAATCCCTATCCCGAAAGGAGCAAACCCAATGGGCGGTTTTTTTGGAGCAGTCAGCAAGCGTAGTGCTATCGGCGATGTGTACTTCGGCACTGACTACCACTCACACTTAGGAACAAAACGAGGCGGTATCGCAGCATATGATGAAGAAATCGGTCTGCAGCGCGATATCCACAATATAGAAAACACACCATTTCGTACAAAATTTCATGATGTGTTTGACGATATGCACGGTAATTCTGCTATCGGTTGCATTAGCGGAGGCGACCCGCAGCCACTTTTGATTCGTTCAAATGTAGGAACTTATGCTATTGCCCTTGTGGGCATTGTGAATAACGCCGAGGAGCTTATCGAGAAGTACCTCTTAACAGATGGCGGTCACTTTGGCGTAATGACAGGCGGCAAGGTAAACTCTGTTGAGCTTGTGGCATCACTCATCAATCAAAAGGACAACTTTGTTGACGGTATAAAATTTGCACAAAGTGTTATTGTCGGCTCTGCCTCAA
Source organism: Congzhengia sp. (assembly GCA_045545755.1). Lineage (GTDB taxonomy): Bacteria > Bacillota > Clostridia > UBA1381 > UBA9506 > Congzhengia. The sequence continues at coordinate 7,830 of JAZQBQ010000014.1, forward strand.
TTCTCATATTGAAGAGCAACGGCAATATAATTGCCGCCCGTGACAAATTCGGCAGACATCCTGTACAGATAGGCAAAAATGATGAAGGCTTTGCAGTTTCGTTTGAGTCTTTCGCTTACAGAAAGCTCGATTACGATAACTTTAAAGAATTAGGCCCCGGCGAAATTGTAGAGCTTACAGCAGAATCGCTTACACAGCTTGCTCCCCCTGAAAAGGATATGAAAATATGCGCGTTTTTATGGAGCTATTACGGCTACCCCACATCGGACTACGAGGGTATAAATGTTGAGGTAATGAGATGCCGTAACGGACGCATAATGGCTCGCAATGATAAGACACTCAAAAACGCAGAAAACTTAGACTATGTAAGTGGCGTTCCCGATTCGGGCACACCCCACGCAATAGGTTACGCCAATGAGTCAGGCGTTCCATTTGCAAGACCTTTTATCAAGTACACACCCACCTGGCCAAGAAGCTTCTTGCCACCCAGCCAGGCGGACAGAAATAAAATAGCAAAAATGAAGCAAATTCCCGTACACGAGCTTATCGAGGGCAAGAATCTTCTCTTCGTAGACGACTCAATAGTTCGTGGCACACAGTTAAAGGAAACTGTAGACTTCCTCTATGACAACGGCGCAAAAGAGGTTCATATGCGTTCTGCTTGTCCCCCTATAATGCACAAGTGCAAGTACCTTGACTTCACAAACGTCAAGAACGAAACTGATTTAATTGCAAGACGCACAGTTTTAGAGCTAGAGGGAGAAGAAGGACTTAACCACCTGGACGAATACAGCGACGGAACTACCGAACGTGGCAAGGCATTGAGGGACGCAATATGCAAAAAACTCAACTTCGCATCTTTAGACTTCCAGTCGTTAGACGGTCTTATAGAAGCAATAGGCATTGACAGATGTAAGCTTTGCACATACTGTTGGAACGGAAAAGAATAGGCACAAGCCTAAACGAAAGGACGAAATATTATGCATTCTAATTCAAAATCAGACAGCTACGCAGCAGCAGGCGTTGACATTACCGCAGGCTACAACGCTGTAAAACTTATGAAAAAACACGTAGAAAGAACAATGAACGAAGGTGTTATGACAGACATCGGCGGTTTCGGCGGTCTTTTCTTACCCAATATTTCAGGAATAAAAGAACCCGTTTTAGTTTCTGGCACAGACGGCGTTGGCACAAAGTTAAAGCTTGCTTTTTTATTGGGCAAGCACGACTCAGTTGGTATCGACTGTGTTGCAATGTGTGTAAACGACATTATCTGCTGCGGTGCAAAGCCCTTGTTCTTCTTGGACTATATCGCTTGCGGCAAGAATGTTCCTGAAAAAATTGCAGATATCGTTGCAGGCGTAGCTGAAGGCTGCGTTCAGTCAGGTGCTGCATTAATCGGCGGCGAAACAGCAGAAATGCCCGGATTCTACCCCATTGACGAATATGACCTTGCAGGCTTCTCTGTAGGTATCGTAGATAAAGAAAAAATCGTGAACAACAAAACAGTAGCTGAAGGCGACGTTATTATTGCACTTCCCTCATCAGGCGTTCACTCAAACGGTTTTTCACTTGTTCGTAAGGTATTTGACGTAGAAAAAGCAGACATCAAATCACCCGTTGAAGCACTCGGCGGCAAATCAATCGGCGAAACATTATTAACTCCCACAAAGATTTATGTTAAGCCTATGCTTGCATTATTTGATGAAGTTACAGTAAAAGCTGTATCACACATTACAGGCGGCGGCTTCTATGAAAATATTCCGAGATCACTTCCCGAAGGCTTCAGCGCTAAAATCAAAAAGTCAGACGTTAAGATTTTGCCTATCTTTAAGCTTTTGGCAGAGGTTGGCAACATTCCCGAGCGTGATATGTTCAACACCTTTAATATGGGC
>JAZQBQ010000015.1:0-32379 GCA_045545755.1 Congzhengia sp.
GCAGTTGCAAAAACTATCATAGATAAAGCATTAACCGCATCCAGAGCAAGAGAGGCCGCAAGAAAAGCAAGAGAGGCAGAAAGAAAAACTCCCCTTTCAAGCACAACTCTTCCCGGCAAGCTCACCGACTGTATTTCAAAAGACTCCACAAAAACTGAAATATACATCGTCGAGGGTGATTCTGCAGGGGGATCTGCTAAAAGCGGACGTGACAGTACCTATCAGGCTATTCTTCCTTTGTGGGGTAAGATGTTAAACGTTGAAAAAGTACGTGCAGATAAAGTTTATGGCAATGACAAATTAACCCCTGTTATTCAGGCTTTAGGTACAGGTATCGGGACAGAATTTAATTTAGAAAAATTAAGATACAACAAAGTTATTATCATGGCCGATGCCGACGTTGACGGTGCTCACATTCAGACACTGCTCCTAACATTCTTCTTCAGATTTATGCAGCCGCTCATTGAGGCAGGTCACGTATATTTGGCAAAGCCTCCTCTTTACAAGCTGACACGAGGCAAAAAATCTTTCGTTGCTTTCAGCGACGAAGAACGCGACCGCATCAGCGAGGAGCTAAAAGACGGCGATGCTAATGCAAAGGTTGACATCAGCCGCTATAAGGGTCTTGGCGAGATGAACCCCGAGGAACTCTGGGAAACAACTATGGACCCCAAAAACAGAATACTCTTAAAAGTTACATTAGACGACGCAATAAGAGCTGACGAAACCTTCAGAATCTTAATGGGTGATGAGGTTGAACCCAGAAGAATATTCATCGAAGAAAACGCACAGTACGTTACAAATCTTGACGTATAGTGAAAAGAGGTATATAAAATGGCTAAACATAAAAAATACGAAGATTCCCATTTTGAAGAATATTTTGACACTCAAACTATAGTTGATGTAGATATAGAAAAAAGAATGAGAGAAGCCTTTATCGACTACGCAATGAGCGTTATCGTATCCCGTGCTCTGCCCGATGTTCGTGACGGTTTAAAGCCCGTTCACAGAAGAATTCTTTATTCTATGCACGAAGAACACCTAACAGCTGATAAGCCCTTCTTCAAATCAGCTACAACCGTAGGTAACGTTATCGGTAGATACCATCCCCACGGCGACGCATCTGTATATGACGCAATGGTAAGACTTGCTCAGGACTTCTCAATGAGATACACTCTCGTTGACGGTCACGGCAACTTCGGTTCAGTCGACGGCGACCCCCCAGCTGCTTACCGTTATACAGAAGCAAGAATGAGTAAAATTTCTAACCTTATGTTAGAAAATATAGAAAAAGACACAGTTGACTTTGCTCCCAACTTCGATGAAAAAAGACGTGAGCCAACTGTTCTTCCTACAAGAATACCCACGCTTTTAATCAACGGTTCATCTGGTATCGCCGTAGGTATGGCAACAAATATTCCGCCCCACAACTTGACAGAAGTGTTAAACGGCGTTGTAGCTACTATTGACAACCCCGAAATCACAGTTGAGGAGCTTATGGAATACATAAAGGGTCCCGACTTCCCCACAAAGGCAACCATTATGGGACTTACGGGTATAAGAAGCGCCTACACCACAGGTCGCGGCAAAATCTTAATTCGAGCAAAAACTGAGATCGAAGAGCACAAGGACGGCACATCTTCAATCATCATTACAGAGCTTCCCTATCAGGTAAATAAAAAAGCTTTAGTTGAGAGCATTGCAGATTTGGTTAAGACAAAGAGGGTTGAAGGCTTATCAGACATTGCTGACCACTCCTCTGACCGTGTAGGTATAAGAGTTGAGATTTTCTTAAAAAGAGATGCTAACCCTCAGGTAGTATTAAACAAGCTCTATAAATATTCAAGACTTCAGGACAGCTTCTCTATCAATATGCTGGCGATTAAAGACGGCAAGCCCAAGACAATGGGACTCAAAGAAATTCTTGAAAACTTCATTTCCTTCCAGGAAGAAATCGTTACAAGAAGAATTAAGTTTGATTTAGAAAAAGCCGAAGCAAGAATGCATATTTTAGAGGGTTTGAGAATAGCGTTAGCTAACCTTGACGCTGTAATTGAAACCATCAGAAACTCTTATGATGATGCTAAAGAACGCTTAATGGAACGCTTCGGTCTTTCTGAAATTCAGGCACAGAGCGTACTTGATATGCGTCTTGCTCAACTCCAGAAGTTAAACGGCGAGAAGATTGAATCAGAGTATAATGAATTAAAAGACGCAATAGCAGAATTTAATCACTTACTTTCTGACCGCACCGCTTTAATGAATCTCATTAAGGAAGAACTCATCGCTATCCGTGACAAGTTCGGCGACGAAAGACTTTCAGAAATCACAGCCAATGCTGATGAAATCGACATAGAAGACCTAATCGAAGAAGAAGACGTTGTAATCACTATGACAAACCGCGGCTACGTTAAACGCTTACCTGTATCTACATACAAGTCACAGCGCCGCGGCGGCAGAGGCATCACAGGACTTACAACACGAGAAGAAGACTTCGTTGAGAAAATATTTACAACAAGCACCCACGACCATATTCTGTTTTTCTCATCAAAGGGTAAGATGTACCGCTTAAAGGCGTACGAAATTCCCGAAGCAGGAAGACAGGCAAAGGGTACAGCTATTGTAAACCTGTTGCAGCTCGATGCTGGCGAAAAGATTTACGCTACAATCACACTTCGTGAATTTGAAGAAGGCAAAAACCTAATCTTCGCTACCAAAAAGGGCGTTGTTAAAAAGACCGACCTTATGCTTTATAACACCGCAAGAAAAGGCGGTTTAGCTGCTATCGTCTTAGACGAAGATGACGAACTCATAAACGTTCGCTTAACAGACGGTAATGACTCAATAGCATTATCTACCCACGATGGTATGTGTATTAAATTCCACGAGTCAGATGTTCGTCCCATGGGCAGAGTTTCACACGGTGTACGTGGTATTAAACTCGCTGACGGCGACTATGTCGTAGGTATGAGCGTAGCATCCGAGGGCGAAGATCTTTTAGTTGTAACAGAAAAGGGCTACGGCAAAAAGACGAGCTTAGACGAGTACAAAACCCAGACCCGTGGCGGTAAGGGTGTTACAAACTACAGAATTTCAGAAACAACAGGCAAGGTTGCCGGCGTAGTTGTAGTAACAGAGGCTGACGATGTAATGCTCATCACATCAGAGGGCATAATCATCAGAATGAAAACTGCTGAAATCAGCAGAATAGGAAGACTTACTAAGGGTGTACGCTTAATGAGATTAGATGACGGCGTAACAGTTGTATCAATGGCTAAAACTGACGAAGAAGAGGAAGAAAATGCAGAAGTAACCTCTCCCGAAGAAACTGCTACAGAAGCAGCACCCGAAGCAACAGAAGAATAAATATAAAAAAGCAAGCGGCAATGCCGCAGGCTTTTGTATTTTTCAGGGGTAACATAAACTGTTTTATTATCTGTGTATATTACCATTCCCGGTGCTGCGCCCGAGGGTTTTTTAACATATTTTATCAGGGTATAGTCAACAGGCACCTGCGAGGACTCCGACGCCTTTGAATATTTTGCAGCTAATCTTGCAGCATACAGCATTGCCTCGTCTGTAAACTCTCTGCCATACTCATAACACAAAACAACGTGAGAGCCATGAATGTCTTTAGTGTGAAACCACATATCGGAGTTTTTGGCAAGTTTTAACGTCAGCATATCGTTCTGCTTATTGTTTTTGCCTACCAATACCCGAAATCCGTCAGGAGTTTCAAATTCCATAGGTTTTGATATTTCTTTTTTCTTCTTTTTAGCATCTTTCGGTCGACGGATGTATCCCTGCTCAAAAAGCTCGTCGCCGATTTCAGACAAATCCTGCTCGGTTTCTGCTTTTTTCAACTCTTCCTCAACAGACTCTAAATAATCAAGCTCAGCGCTTGCTAACTTTATCTGCTTTGCAAGCTCCTCCGCCGCTGTCTTTGCCTTATTATACTTTTTAAAATACTTTTGTGCGTTCACTGCAGGAGAGAACCTTCCGTCAAGCTTTATAGTTATTTCAGGCATTTGGGGGTCGTAGTAGTCCACCACTACCGCCTCTGTGTCATTTTCCTTTAAAGCATAAAGATTGGCAGTAATTAACTCAGCATAACGCTTATATTTCTCCATATTTTCCGTGTCAGCAAGCTCCGATTTTTGGTTTATAAGCTTTTTGGCACAGCGGTCAATATTGTTTGACACAATCTTTACAAGGCGTGCACTCTTGTGGGCAAGACGCTCACGTGCGTCACGCTCGCGGTAGAATTTTTCAGCCGCCTCACTCATTGACCCTTGCGCCAAAACATCTACAGTATCTTCATACTGGGTAATGTTGATTGCTGCAAATTCAAAGGGCTTTCCTGTGTCCTTTCTCACTAAGTAGCAAGGATTAAACCGCTCATCACGCACAGACTTAAACACCTCAAAGCAACACGCCGCAAGGTCTAATATATGCGAATAATCAAGCTCTTGTATATGAATTTCCGTTGTCCCAAAGGCACGATACACAATCTCTCGTGAGATTAGCGGACTAATTCCCGAAAAGGCACTCATAACCACCTTATCTGCACGGTCTGTGCCCAACTTTAGAATATCGACTATTTCATTTAAGCTTACATCAAGAGGATTTAATTTACCCTGACCGGGCGGATACTCATATATAAGCCCCGGCAAAACCTGTCGCACCGAGCTTATAGAAAAATCAATATGCTTTATTGCGTCAATTATTTTGCCTGTTTCGTCAACTAAAATTATATTTGAATGTCTGCCCATGAGCTCGGCAATCAAATATTTTTCACAGGGATCGCCAAATTCATTTACCCCGTCAAAGATTAGCTTTATAATTCTTTCAAAATCAGGCTGCACCGCCTCGCGGAATTTAGCACCGCCTAAATGCTTTCTCAAAAGCATACAAAAAAGAGGCGCTGATTCGGGACTTTTCTTTCTGTCGCAAGTCAAACACACTCGTGCTACCTGACTGTTAGAGGTAAGCCTGAGCTTTTTGCCGCCGCCCGCTCCCCCGTAAAAAGAAATAAGCAGCTCGTCAGCCTCCGTCTGCTGAATTTTGTCAACACGTGAGCCCTCTAATTCAATATTTAGTTCATTGATAAGCGCCGCTATGCTCACGCCGTCCATTGCCATTTATTTCACGTCCTTAGATATTATCTTGGTTATATATGACTTCGGTGCTAAGCTTTTGTCAAAGCACTTTATAACAAAAAAGCTCGCAAAAAAAGCCATAACAGAAAAAAGTATTACAAATAAATTTGAAAGGTTAATTCCGTAGGTCAAAGCCGCCACCAAAATCGTAACGGCAACAGGCACCATATATAAAACCAGAGCAGCCCGAATTACTGCAGCACTCTCTGACTCTATTTTTACCACATCGCCTACAGCCGCCCCAACCAAATTTTGCGCAACAGCAGCAGCGGTCACTTTACATACGCCCTTGCAGTTTGCACAATTCTCTCCGCAGGCAGACACACGCTTTACTGCAACAGTTGCTTTGTCTTTATGGGTTGATATAACTGTTCCTATTATTTCCATTTACAGTTCCTCAGCATATTTTATAATCTTTTTCAGCCTGTGATTTACACCTGATTTGGAGATAGGAGGATTTACCAAATCTCCCAACTCTTTTAAGTTTGCATCGGGGTTGTCAAGTCTGAGCCTTGCCATTTCCTCCAAGACAGGAGGTAGAGCGCCAAGCCCTGTCTTTGATTTTATTTTGTTTATTGCCGCAAGCTGCTCTGCTGCTGCCGCAACTGATTTGTTGATGTTTGCAATGTCGCAGTTTGCACGGCGGGTTACTTTGTTTTTCATATCATTAAAAATCTTAACGTTACAAAGTTCAAACATAGAGTCCGTCGCACCAAAAAGTCCTAAAATGTCGCAAATAACATCACTTTGCTTGATGTAGGATACGTATTCTGACTTTCTCGTAACAGATTTAGGCTCAAAACCAATGTCAGTCATTATTTCTGCCAAATCACGGCTTAGGTCACGATAATGAGTTTTAATTTCAAAATGGTAGCCATTTTTAGGTGTTTTTACATAACCACCACCAAGGAAAGCTCCTGACACAAATGATGCCTTGCAGCACTCATCATGTACTACAAAGGGGTCTGCCAAAAACTTCACAACACCGTTTTGCACAAAACCAAGCTCGGTTAAAACTCTCGTGAGATTTTCAGTAACATCTATTGAGTAAATTTTTCCCGATTTTTCTATTTCGGGCTCCATATCAAAAAGCTCAGCCGTCAGCGCAACAATCCTCTCTGCCACTATTTTACTTTCTGTACGCATACGAAAAATCGGCTCTCTGCTCTCCAAAATATACGCACCGCAAAAGCCCGCAATGCCTGCCAAATGTGCTCTTACGCAGCAGCGGCTTGTGGGAAACTCATTGCATAATTCATTTTTTACATCCATTGTAAATGACATAACGCTACCTCTATTTTGTGTCGTACCAACTGTGTCCTACCTTCATATCCACTTTCAGGGGAACCTTCAGGGTTGCAGCTTTTTCCATTTCTTCACGCAAAATCTGCTGCACCTTGTCAACCTCTGACTTTGGTGCTTCTATAATCAGTTCATCGTGTACCTGAAGTATCAGCTTCGATGTTAAATTCTCTGCTTTTAGCCTGTTATAAACATTAATCATAGCAAGCTTAATAATGTCTGCCGCCGTTCCCTGAACAGGGGTGTTTAGCGCCACACGCTCGCCAAAGGCACGGGTCTGGAAGTTTGATGCCTTAATTTCAGGAATATCACGGCGTCTGCCAAACATTGTTGTAACATAGCCGTTTTCTTTAGCAAAGTCTACAGTATCCTTCATATACTTTTGTACATTGGGATAGCTGCCAAGATAATCTTCGATGTATTCCTTTGCCTTTTTCACAGAAATTCTCAAATCCTGAGAAAGAGAAAACTCGCCCATACCATAAACAAGACCGAAGTTTATGGCTTTTGCCGCACTTCGCATTTCTGTCGTAACATCTTCCTTATCTACACCAAAGACCTTTGCCGCCGTAGCTGAATGTATATCAAAATCTGAGCGGAATGCTTCGATCATATGCTCATCGTCTGCAATATGAGCCAAAACTCTTAATTCAATTTGCGAGTAGTCTGCATCAATCAGCACAAAATCCTCCGACTTTGCCGTAAACATTTTACGCATTTCTCTGCCCAGCTCGGTCCTTACGGGAATGTTCTGCAAATTCGGCTCTGTTGAGCTTATTCTTCCTGTTACGGTTACTGTCTGGTTAAAGCTTGAGTGGATTTTTCCGTCCTCGGGATTAATCGCTGGAATAAGTCCGTCAACATAAGTTGAGTTAAGCTTTGCAATTTTTCTGTATTCTAAGATTTTTTCCACAATGGGGTGTGCCCACTTTAATTTTTCCAGCACTTCAGCATTTGTGGAATATCCGCTTTTTGTCTTTTTTACTGCCTTTAACTCTAATTCCTCAAAAAGCACCGTCGCCAGCTGTTTGGGGGAATTTATGTTAAATTCGTGTCCCGCATAACCATATATCTCATCGGTAAGGTTCTTTTGTTCAGCCTTTAGCTGATTGCCGAATTCCGTAAGCTTTTCTATATCAACCGCTATGCCCTCTTGCTCCATCGATGCAAGCACATAGACTAAAGGCATCTCAATAGTGTTAAAAAGCTCCAGGGTTTTTCGCTTTTCCATTATTTCTTTTTCATACTCTGACAGCTTCAATACCGCAACGGCATAAGCACCCAAGTCAGTATCATTGCCGCCGTCTAGCATAGCATCAAGTGACAACTGGTCGCCCGCTTCGGCCGTTTCATTAAGCATCACACCCAGATAGTCTGCCGCCAGACCCTCAAGGTCATAGCTCTTTCTTGATGGCTCAATTAAATAAGCGCCGATTTGGGTATCAAAATCCACATTCTTAACTTCTATATCAAACTTTGCCATATCGGAGATAAGCTCTTTAAGACTGTGGGTGCGCTTGCTGCTTTCGCTTTCCAAAAATGCTTGGATTCTTTCTTTATTTTCACGAAAATCCGCTATATATGCCGACTTATCATCAGTACAAAACGCAAATTTTCCTGACATATTATCATAATAAAAGCTCACATTGTGTTTTTTTAATATAGCGTCAAGCTTGTCCCCTGACACTACCTCGTAGCTTGCCTCAAAGCCCTCGCTCATAGCTTTTTCTTTTTCGGCATCAAGCCCCATTTTTTTAATAAAGGACTTAAACTCAAGCATAGACAAAATCTCATATAAGCGAGGTTCATTGTAGGGCACTACCGCTGTTTTTTCTATATCAATTTCAATCGGCACATTTCTGTCGATGGTAGCCAACACCTTACTCATAAAGGCCTCTTCTTTACTGTCTGCAAGCTTTGTGCGTACCGATTTTGTAATTGATGTATCATCAATATTTTCATAAACGCCCTCGATTGAGTGAAAGGCAGAAATTAATGCCGTTGCACCTTTTTCGCCAATCCCTTTTACACCTGGGATGTTATCGGAGCTATCCCCCATAATTGCCTTTAAATCTATAAATTCTTTCGGTGTAACACCGTACTTTTCAAAAACCTTTTCATCATCATAAACGGTGGTTTCGGTGTTTCCCATTCTGGTAATTACCAGATGAATATGGGTTTTTTTTGACGCCAGCTGCAGGTCATCTCTGTCACCTGTAAGTACGCAACAGGTAATGTCCTGTTCTTCGCAAACACGGCTCACTGTACCGATGATGTCGTCAGCCTCGTATCCTGCAAGCTCCAAAATCGGAATATTCATAGCTGTGAGTACATCCTTTAAAACAGGTATCTGCTCACGCAGTTCATCAGGCATCTTATGACGGGTTGCCTTGTAGCCATCGTACATCTTATGACGGAAGGTAGGAGCTGACACATCAAAAGCCGCCGCAATATAGTCAGGCTTGATTTCTTCAACATATTTAAAGAAAATATTCAAAAAACCGAAAATCGCATTGGTGTTAAGCCCGTCCTTGTTGGTAAGGGGGCGCACCGCATAAAATCCTCGGTTTACTATACTGTTGGCATCCAAAATCAAAAGCTTTTTCATAATCTTCTCCTAATAAAGAAAACTGTATTTTTTAATATTTTCCTGAACCTTTTTTACGTATTTTTCAGTTTCGCCAAAGGGTATTTTGTCAAGATTTTTACCATCTTTACTGTACTCTTTGTTATCGAGCCACTTATCTACATTTGCCTGACCGGCATTATATGCTGCAAGAGCACATTTTGTATCGCCATCGTACATATCCAAAAGATACGAAAGATAAAAGCACCCGATTTCAATATTGGTGTTAGGGTCAAAAAGGTCGATTTCTTCTAACCCTATCTTCTGCGCTACCCACTCTCCTGTAGGTTCCATTATCTGCATAAGGCCCACTGCGCCTTTGTCGGACACAGCCAGCGCATCAAACTTACTTTCTGCCCTGATTACGCCGTAGACAAGTTCTGTACTAACATCATATTTTCGTGAATACTGACTTACCTGCAGCTTGTAGCTGTTAGGATAAAAGAGGCACATAAACCTCATTACACCTATGCACAAAGTAAATATAATAATCACGCCTAATAATAGGTTAACTAATTTTCTCACATTAACTCCCTTTTGATAATCTGCTCGATTTTGTCATCATCATTGTTATAAATTACCACATCTGCGTTTTCTATATAAAAATCATCACTTTTTTGGGCATTTATTCTCATCAACGCCTCATCTTTTGTAAGACCATCACGTGCCATAATGCGCTCACACCTCACCGTTTTGTCTGCAATTACTGCAACCGTCACATCGCACAAATCTGCCAAACCACTTTCAAAAAGGGCAATGGCATCAATTACAAAGATTTCTTTTTGGCAATTGGCAAGCTGTGACTTAATTTCTTCAATAACATATTTATGCACAATCCCGTTTAATTTATGTAATTCCGCTTCGTCGCTAAACACAATTTTCGCCAATTCCCTGCGGTCAAGTACGCCGTTTTCCACCACATTCCACTCACACTCAATTGCACGCAGCGCAGGACACCCGGGCGCAACAACTTGTCGCGCAACAACGTCTGCATCAACTATGTACGCGCCGTACTCTTCCATTATTTTTGTCACGGTGGTTTTTCCGCCACCCGTTCCGCCTGTTACGCCAATAATTTTCATAATTTCAATAGCCTTTCTGCCTACAAAAACAATTAAATCATACGCATTGCTTGTAGGCAGACAAGGCGTATAATGGAAATTATGCCCATGTGCGTTTTCGCTTTTAGCGAAAAAATCGCACGGGCAATCAATTCCGTCGGAGGCGAATAACGTGATTTATCACGTTATTCCCTCTCAAAGCCACCTGACAATCTGGCAGCGCACTTTAAGTGTGCGTCTTTCGCAACCTTCCACTCGTTCTTGTCACTTCTGTAGTCAAACTGCCTGACAAAGCCGTGAACTTCACTTTGTTCGTGACGCAAAACCTTCATCTGCAAATCATAAAGCTCCTTGGCAAAAACGTCTTTTTTGCTGCCTGATACATTTTCTAAACCTTTTAAGAGTGTTGCAAAATGGTGCATACACACACCCTTGCTTTCTAAAAATCTTTTGCGAAAATCAGGCTCTTTGTTGTACAGATACCAAAATGTGTTTGTGAATTTTTCCATTGTGCGTTCAATTCGCTCACACACTAAACAGGTGCTGTCGAGCTTTGTTACAGCATCACACAACTTCTCTGCTGCAGATTTCCCTTTTTTTAAAAGTCCGCTATTTGCGCTAAGGTCAACGCCCTCAAGCTGCTTTATTACCTCAGCACAACGAGTATCTAAAACCAGCGCTAAGGGAAGAGCCTTTTTTGCCCTTGCCATCATACCTATATGATGACGGCAGTAGCCCTTTTCGTTGGATAAAATGCGAAAATCAGGCTCCATCATAGCAGCACCCAGAACATATTCAATTTGCTCACGCTCTAACTTGCCCTCAAGAAAGCAAAACATACAGTCAGTATGTTCGTCCATTGCCTCCGTTAACGGGATAGTGTAAATTGACTCAATCATTCTTTGCTCCTATAAAAGTGAAATCTGCTCTCCTGCCAAATCGTCTTCCTTGAGATACGCCCCACGGGCAGGAATGTTCTTTGTTCTATAGTAATCAAAATCAGTAAATGCCACCTCATCAAGAGTGCAGATTTTTTTCAACGTGCTGCCCTTTTTGGGAGTCAGTACCGCTACACCCTGAGTGCTTCTTGTGGATTTTTCTGCAATTTTTGCAGTATTAAAAATTAATACCTTGTTAATGCTTGAAAACGCCACCAGCTCGCAATCCTCGCGGATATATCTCATATCTGTCAGGCGCACCTTATCGGAGTATGCAGCCATAAGCTTTTTGCGGTTGGTTTTTGTTTCATAGCTTGACATAGGTACTTTTGCAATTTTGCCGTTTTCAAAGGCAAAGAGCATATAACCCTTGTAGTCGGAGGTAACCGCCATATACAGAATACTCTCGCCCTCATCAAGACCTAAGATATTAGCAAGATACTCGCCCAAATCACTTGCCTTGCAGGTGGGTATGTCGTTGATACGCATCTTGTAAACATTTGACTTGTCGCTGAAGAATAACGCATCGTCACGGTTACTGCACTCTACCTCACAAACTAATCTATCGTCTTCTTTAAACTTCTGTACATTACTTGCACGTAATGATGCCAATGTAATCTTCTTTACATAGTTCTGCTCGGTAAAGTACATTCTTACCGTGTAGTCCTCTACCGTTTCTTCTATCTTCACTTCTTCTATATCGTCGGCTGATATTATCTGCGTCTTTCTGGGAGTGCCGTACTTTTTGGAAATTTCGGTCAGCTCTTTTATAATAAGCTTCTTTATTGCCAAATTACTTGATAAGGTCTTGCTGATGTTTGCAATTTCAGCCTTTAGGTCTGTAATGTCGGCTAAGCGCTTTAAGATATGCTCTTTATTTAAGTTACGCAGCTTGATTTCGGCAACAAACTCCGCCTGAATCATATCAATGCCGAAGCCCTCCATAAGGTTCGGAACAACCATTGCGTCCTCTTCGGTGTTGCGGATAATTGCAATAGCTTTGTCAACATCAAGTAAAATCTTTTCAAGACCCAGTAATAAATGTAACCTATGATTTTTCTTATCAAGCTCAAAGTTAAGACTGCGTTTTACGCAATCCATTCTGAAAGCCGTCCACTCAGCTAAAATTTCACGAATACCCATAACCTTGGGACTTCCGTTTACTAAGATGTTAAAGTTGCAGCCGAATGAATCCTCTAATGGTGTCTGGCGGTACAATTTTGCCATAAGCTTGTCTACATCGGTGCCACGCTTTAGGTCAATAGCAATTTTTAAACCCTGTTTGTCCGTTTCGTCACGAATATCTGAGATTTCTTTTGCCTTGCCCTGCTTTACAAGCTCGATTACCTTGTCAATAATCGCTTCAATAGTTGTTGAATATGGAATTTCTGTAATTTCTATACAGTTGTTTTTCTTGTCGTAGTTGTAGGTTGCTCGCACCTTAACGCTGCCTCGACCTGTTTCAAAAATGCTCTTTATTGCCACCTCGTCGTAAATCAGCTGACCACCTGTAGAAAAATCAGGCGCAGACAAGTACGGGAGCAAATCCGCCTTGTCGTTTTTTAAGTATTCAATTTCTGCCGCACAAACCTCAGCTAAATTAAAGCTGCAGATATTAGACGCCATACCAACGGCAATACCCATATTGGCATTAACCAAAATATTAGGAAATGTTGTGGGCAAAAGAGCTGGCTCTTTCATTGTGCCGTCGTAGTTGTCAACCATATCAACGGTATTAGAATCAATATCTTTAAAAATCTCTGAACAGATAGACGCAAGCTTTGCCTCGGTGTAACGAGAAGCTGCAAAAGCCATATCACGTGACTGGTGCATACCGAAGTTACCCTTTGACTCAACAAAGGGGTGTAAAAGCGCTCCGTGGTCACGTGTTAGGCGCACCATAGTTTCATAAATCGCCATATCTCCGTGGGGGTTTAGCTTCATTGTCTGACCGACTACGTTTGCCGACTTGGTCTTTTCCCCTGAGAGGAGTCCCATTTTATACATAGTGTATAAAAGCTTTCTGTGAGAGGGCTTAAAGCCGTCAATCTCAGGAATAGCTCTCGAAATTATAACGCTCATAGCGTATGGCATATAGTTGGTTTCTAGGGCTTCTACCACGCTCTGGTCTGTAAAGAAATTGTTCATTATATCAATACCTTTCAAAAGTGTATTTTCACAGAATTTTCCTACTATATATTGTACCACAATAATCCCTTTAATGCAAGCAAAACACAAAAGAAAGGGCAGTAAAATAACAGTGAGTTATTTTACTGCCCCTTAAAATCAATCTAATTCTTTTTGTCCCGTATAAAGTTCATAATATCTGCCACCAAGAGCCACCAGCTCATCGTGTGTTCCTCGCTCAATAATCTCACCGTGCTCCAACACCATAATAGCATTGGCGTTTCGCACAGTAGAAAGTCTGTGAGCGATAACAAAAGTAGTTCTGTTTTCCATCAGCCTATCCATACCCCGCTCGATATGCTTTTCTGTTCTTGTGTCAACAGAGCTTGTTGCCTCGTCAAGCACTAAAATCGGCGCTTTGGACAATGCCGCACGGGCAATGTTTAAGAGCTGCCTTTGACCCTGTGAAAGGTTTGCACCATCGCCGCGGATAACTGTGTCATAGCCCTGCTCCAGCCTCATAATAAAGGAATGGGCAGATGCAACCTTGGCTGCGGCAATTACTTCCTCATCTGTAGCGTCAAGTCTGCCATAACGGATATTTTCCATTACAGTTCCTGTGAAAAGGTGGGTATCCTGCAGAACCATTGCAATATTTTTTCTCAAAAATTCTCTGTTATAGTCAAACAAATCCACGCCGTCAATGGTAATCATTCCGCTGTCTATATCGTAAAATCTGTTGAGCAAATTGGTAATAGTGGTTTTTCCTGCACCTGTTGAGCCAACAAAGGCAATCTTTTGCCCGGCTTTTGCCCACAAGGACAAGTTCTTTAACACAACCTTGTCGGGATTGTAGCCAAAGGTAACATCTTTAAATACTACATCGCCACGTATTTCGCCGCTGTCAACAGCTTCTGCCTTATTCTCAGGCTCAGGGGCTTTGTCAATAATATCAAACACTCGCTCAGCACCGGCTAAAGCTGAAAACACAGTAGACATCTGCATCGAGATTTCGTTTATAGGCTGCGAGAACTGCTTTGAATAGTTTGCAAATACGGTTAAACCGCCTATATCAAACCCACGGAGCAACGCCAGCACACCGCCAACACCTGTGGTAACGGCATAGCTTACCTGACTTAAATTTCCCATAACAGGACCCATAATGCCGCCAAAGAACTGCGCCTTCATCTGTTTTTCACGCAGGTCGTTGTTTAAAAGGGCAAATTCTTCTTCGCAGTCATCCTCGTGACAAAACGCCTTAACTACCTTCTGCCCTGTTACAGTTTCTTCTATATAGCCGTTTATAGCTCCCAATGCCGCCTGCTGCTGCTTGTAGTATTTGCTGCTGAATTTACCGATAGCGCCGCCGCCCTTGATAAATACAGGAATAAACGCCACCGTAATCAGCGACAGCCACACATTTGTGTAAATCATCATTGCAAATGTTCCCACAAGAGAAATTGCACCTAAAATAATGCTTGTAATAGACGTATCCAGCATCATACCCACGTTGTCAACGTCGTTTGAAAAACGGCTCATTATCTCGCCCTTGGCATTTGAGTCATAAAACCTCACAGGGAGCTTCTGCACTTTGTTAAATAAGTCATTTCGTATGTCCTCAATTGCACTTCTGGAAATTAAGAGCATAGAGCGTCTTTGGAAATATTCTGCCACAATGCACACAAGATAAATTCCCAAAAGTAGCAAAAGTGCGTACAAGAATCCCTCTAATTTGCCTACTGCAATGTAGTTGTTTATGATAGGTCTCAGCATATAAGAGCCTGCAATCTGGGACACCGAGCGAATAACCACGAGTAGGAGTGCTACAATTAATTTTCCCTTGTGGCGACCCACATAGCCAAAAAGCCTTTTTATTACTTCCTTGGTCTTTTTGGGCTTTGCACTACCCATAGCTCGTACTCTTGCTGCAGGTCCGCCTCGTGGACCACCACCTGGACCCGGTCCACCCATCTGAGGCATTGCTGCGCCGTATTTGTTATACTGCTTTTTTAAAGCTTCCAAATCTCGCGCCGCCAAAAAATTTCCGCCTCCTTTTCGTTCTGCGAATAATAAATCTCGCGGTATTCTTCACTGTTTTCCATAAGTTCTGCGTGCGTACCGATACCGACAACTTTGCCTTCGTCCATAACCACGATTTTGTCAGCATCGCAAACAGAAGAAATTCGCTGAGCAATAATAATCTTTGTCATATCCTTTAGCTTATTTGAAAATGCGTCTTTGATACGCGCCTCCGTCGCCGTATCAACCGCACTAGTACTGTCGTCTAAAATTAAAATCTTCGGCTCTTTTATGAGCGCTCTTGCAATACACAAACGCTGCTTCTGACCGCCTGAAACGTTAGCGCCACCCTGACCAAGATCTGTTTCATAGCCCTCATTAAAGCCTTTTATAAACAAATCAGCCTGAGCGTAATCTGCAAATTCTTCTATTTTTTTATCATCAGCCTCATCGTTTCCCCAGCGGATGTTGTCATAAATCGTACCTGAGAAAAGCACGTTTTTCTGCAGCACCATACCGATGCCATCACGCAGATTTTTCAAGCTGAAATCACGAACGTCCGTGCCATCAACCAAAACTTGCCCCTCGTCTGTGTCGTAAAATCTGGGAATTAAGGACACAAGAGTAGTTTTTCCGCAGCCTGTAGAGCCTATAATACCCACTGTTTCGCCGGGCAGAATTTCAAAGCTAACACCCTGCAACACTGCGCCCTCGCTGTTTTTATAATACCTGAAGGCAACGTCTTTAAACTCAATTTTTCCCTGTGTAATCTTCTTTTGAGGTTCTTTCGCATCCAAATCGTTAAGGTCTGGAATTTCGTCCAAAACCTCAGAAATTCTCTTTGATGACGCCAGTGCACGAGAGCTGTTGATAAACATCATAACAACCATCATCAAAGAAAAAAGTATCTGTGTAACGTATGTAATAAAGGCAGTAAGGTCGCCTACCAAAAGACTTCCGCCTGCTACCTCCCATGCGCCAATCCAAAGAATTAGAACTGTAGTAACATTCATAAAAAGCATAACCATCGGGTGCATAATCAGCACCACCTGCAAAGCGTTGATGGCAGATGCCTTTAAGTCCTTGTTTGCAGCGTAAAATTTTTCCCTCTGGTGGTCCTCACGCACAAAGGACTTTATAACACGCACGTTGGTCAGGTTCTCCTGAACGTTGGTGTTTAGTACATCTATTTTTTTCTGCATTATGGAAAATCTGGGAAAGCCGACTCTTACAACGGCAAAAATCCCCAGCGCGACAACAGGAATAATAACCACAAAAATAACAGAAAGTGACGGACTCAGTAAAACCGCCATAATCAGCGCACCGATAAGCATACCCGGGGCGCGCAAAAACATTCTCAGCAGCATATTTACAAAGTTCTGCAGCTGAGTTACGTCGTTGGTTAGACGAGTTACAAGCGAGCCTGTTTCAAATTTGTCCACATTGGCAAATGAAAAGGACTGAATTTTTTTGTAGATATCCTGACGCAAATCCCCTGCAAAGTTAACTGCAGCTTTTGCACCATAGTACGCACCGCCTACGCCGCCTGCCATCATAAGTAGCGCCGTTACTATCATAAGAGCACATATTCCTACTATTTGGTTTACGCCCATACCGTCATTCACGGTGTTAATAATCGAACCGAAGTATTTGGGCATCAACACCTCGCCCACAACTTCGACTATCATACATAAAGGGCCTAAAATAAAGTACTTTTTATAGGGTTTTACATATTTTAGCCAGCGTTTCATCGTTTTCTCCCCACTATCAAAAAAGTGCCATTTTTGTATCAACAAAAATGGCATAATGTCTTTACTATTTAATTATACTATTTTGCTTTTTGCCAGTCAACCTACTTAATAAAATGTTTACATTATCAAAAGATATTTTTGCCCTCCCTGATTTGTTCACGCGACTTGTCCGACACAGCAGGACTTCCGTGAAAGTCATAGACCTCCTGATACGCTTCTAACTCATCGTCCGTTGCCTGATGTGTGATTAAGCCTGTACACTCTGTGGCAGAAATTGCGTTGCCGAAAGCAAATTTGTCAAATTCCTCGGTTAGCGGTCTTTTTTTATCTTTCATTTTTTCACCCCGCAATTATTTTTTGCACAAATTCCTAATTTATTTGATTTTTTCTTTAGAATATGTTACAATGTATCTGTAATCAACCGAAAGGATGAAAATAATGGAAGAAAAAATTAAAAATAATGAAATAGAAAAAGAAGAATTTGAATATGAAGAAGTAAAACATATGTCTATGGGAGCCTTTATCGGCGTAGGACTTGCATTTGGTCTTGCGGCAGGCTTTTCTGTGGGCACCTTCATTGTAAACAGCCTGTCCCACCTTATTCCAGGCGGCTTCGCAACGGGAATGATTGGTTGCTTAATCCTTGGTGCTATCGGTGGACTTATTTTAGGAATTGTTAATAAATCTAAGAGAAAAAAATAATATAATCTAAACAAAAAATAACCGCCTGCGGCGGTTATTTTTTTATTATTCATTTTCTACATTCTCTGTATCTTCTGTGGGCTCGGCATCTACTGGTTCACTTTTATCTGTAGTATCAGAATCGTGAACCTCTGTTGTTACTTTCTTGCCTTTGCGCTTTTTGATTGAAAGAACGATGATCAAAAGCACAGCTAAAGCAACAACGCCACCGATTATAAATACCTTGTAGTGGCGCATTACGGGCATACCCTGAGAAGCTGAAACAAGGTCAGTTAATGCATCTATCGAGCCAACTGATGTGATGTACTGTCTTGCAGGAAGACGGCTAAAGATATGGTAGTAGTTGTCTACCTCGCCTTTTTCGGAAATATATGCCCAGCTGCGCTGACCTGAAAATCTCTGCACGTCAACATAGATACCTGTCATTGCCGCCTGCGCTCCCGACTTTGTCTTCTTTAAGATAATAGAGTCCGAAACCGCTAAAAAAGCATCTATATCTGTTACTTCTTCTCTTGAGTAATCTGTAGCGCAGATGTAGATTTTTTCAACGTCTGCTGTATTTTGAAGACCTAAAAATTCAGTAAGGGTAATTTCTTCCCCTGTAAGCTCAATGTCAGCATTAAGGGCATCACGTCTTACTGCATCTGATGCTTCAAATTTGCCTTCGTTGAGCATTGTTTCAAAGCGCTTCCACATATCGCCTGTAGCACCTTTGAGCTTAAGTTCCGCTGTATCGTAGCTTGTAGCATTAAAGATATAAATAGGGTTATTATCATCAAAGTATGCAAAGAGGTAAACGTTGCCCTTCATAGGCATAAAGTTGCCGACAATACTGGGGTCAGAAAACGCTACCCATTCACGCTCGTCCATATCGCCCTTTACTACCTTAAATGGGCTGACTAAAACTTCTTCTTTATCATAGTTAATGAGCTCTGCAAAGAACACCTTTGCGCCGTCGTGAGAAAGTAAGTCCTCAGGAACGCTGCCGGCAAATGCCGTCATAGGTGTGAGCAGCACCACCATCATTACCAAAATACCAATAAATCTTTTTAAGCCTTTCATTTTGTCCTCCTGATTTATATATGTCAATTATTTATTATTATCCCAACAATACATCCGACACCAGCATCACGCAAAAGCCGATGAGTAATGCATAGGTGGCACCTCGTTCTGAGCCATGGGCGTGAGTTTCAGGTATCATTTCATCACTGATTACATATAGCATTGTGCCCCCTGCAAAGGCAAGAGCAAATGGAAGTATGGCAGTA
This sequence comes from Congzhengia sp., assembly GCA_045545755.1. Taxonomy (GTDB): domain Bacteria; phylum Bacillota; class Clostridia; order UBA1381; family UBA9506; genus Congzhengia. The sequence goes on from JAZQBQ010000015.1 coordinate 18,954, forward strand.
GATACGCTCACCGCAAAATATCCTAAAAGTGTACCCAAAACCTCAACAACACCTGTTGCTGCCGCCAGCAAAAATGTGCGGGCGGGTTTTACTCCCGAAGACAGCATAGGACCTATAATTACCATACCCTCAGGGATATTCTGCAGAGCAATACCCCCTGCAATGAGTAACGCCTCTCCCGTGTTATCCGAGCCAAAGCCGACACCTGCGGCAATGCCCTCGGGAAGGTTATGTATAGCAATCGCCATAACAAACAGCAGTACGCTGTTTAAATTTTTGTTGTCCCTGTGCTTTTCTATATCAATTCCCGCAACCTTATGAAGATGCGGAACAACCTTATCTATAACATTTAAACACAGCGCACCTGCAAAAATCCCCGCAACAGTAATGAGTATTGCGTATTTGCCGCCGTAATCTAAAGATGGCACAATTAAACCCAGAACTGCCGCCGCCAGCATTACACCTGCTGCAAAGGAAAGTACAATATCGCTGAATTTGTGGGAAATATTTTTAAATACAAATCCTAAAACCGCACCAAATAGCGTTGCTCCGCCAACGCCTATTGCGGTTAGTATTACCATCTCCATAATATCACCTCACACAGATAATAATATTTTATCATAATTTTTCCATAAGTTCAATACAAAATACGCAAAAAAAGACGGCAATTTCAGGGAAATTGCCGTCTTTTACCCTGTTTTTTACGGACGAAGTCCCATTCCCCCTTCAAGTGTAACGGTTTCGCCGTTCATATACTTAAAGTCAGGAGATGCAAGCTGAACGCAAACCCTACCGATTTCTGTTTCGGGGTCGCCGAAGTGACCTGCAGGAGGAACCTTAACATTTGCCTTAAATGCTTCAGGATATGCCTTTTCAAAGTTTTCAAGCTGAGCTGTCCACGCAAGAGGACATACAACGTTTGTGTTGATACCATCAATTGCCCACTCGGTTGCCGCAACTCTTGACAAACCTCTTATTGCTTCTTTAGCAGCGGCATAAGAGCACTGACCGTAGTTGCCAAAAAGACCAGCACCTGATGCAAAGTTGATGATTGAGCCCTGTGTTTCCTTTAAGTAAGGATAGCAAGCTTTCATATAATAGAATGTTGCATAAAGACCTGAGTACATAGCAAGGTCGAACTGCTCTGTTGTGTGATCCTGAATCGTAACACCTGATGCTGATGCTTGCGCGTTGTTGATTAACACATCAATTCTGCCAAAGGCTTCGATTGTGGCATCTACTACACTCTTTGCTACCGCTTCGTTGTCAGCACCTGCCGAAATATCAGCAGCAAGAGCCAAAACCTTAATGCCGTAGTTCTTTTCTAATTCTTCCTTTGCCTTTTCAAGCTTTGCCACGTTACGTCCCGTGATAACGAGATTTGCTCCCTCTTTAGCATAAGCCGTTGCAATACCGTAACCGATAGAGCCGCATCTTCCGTCAGAAAGTGATGCAAACCCCGCACCTGTGATAATTGCTGTTTTTCCTTTCAAAAAACTCATAACTTTTTTCTCCTTTCGATAACTAATATTATTTATTTTCCAATGTATATAAAAATCTCAAAATATATGACTATCTTATCTCAACCTGACACATTTTCATAGCTTCGAGTGCCCTTTCGTGGCTCTCGGGCGTCACACCTGCACAGCAGGATTTTACCACCGACACTTTTACCTCGGGAAGTGCTGCCTTGATTAAAAATGCATTTGAGATTACGCATATATCTGTGCAAAGTCCTAACAGCGTCACACTTTCTGCATCCCCTCGTGATACCAGATAACCTGTCAGCTCTACGCTGCCGAAGGTGGGCTTATCAAAGATTTTTTTATCCTTTGCCAACGTCAAAAGCTCACTTGCTATCTGCCATCCGTCTGTACCCTCAATACAATGAGGAACAGGAAGATTTTTTCCCTCCTGAGTGTTCATATAGTCCTGTGTGTGAGTATCTCTTGTAAAGATAATTTCTCCATCGAAGCCCTCAATATATTCTTTAACTGCAGGAACGATTGCCAGCGCCTCAGGCGTACCCAGGCTACCGTCAATAAAATCCTTCTGCATATCAACCACTATTAAATAATTCATATTTCTTCCCCCAATTATGTTTCGATATTTTACAACTCGCCGTAAAATTAAAAGGCATCTGAAATATGCGCAATTTTTTATAAGGGACGGCATATTTCAGATGCTGACAGTAATAACAATATTATTTTTTATAAGGCGGTGTCTGCGGACGGGGCTGCGCAGCCGATACGGGCGTGGCTGTATTTCGGCCCTGAACGTAACTCCGTGCCGCCTCAATCTTTTTATTAAGCTCGTTGTTTTCAGTCGTAAGCTCAGCAATTTTTGCTTCGTATTCACGGCTTTTCTTCGTCATATCATCTGCCATATTAAGTGCAACAAGCATTGCTGCCATAGCTGAACTAAGTCTTGAATTCTGAATTTTTACGTCGGTCAGCTTTCTGTTAACCAAATCAGAAATCTCAAGCATATACTCGCGGCTTTCTTCCGATACGATGGTGTATTCCTGACCGTCTAATTTTACGGTTAACTTATTCGCCATACTGACACTCCTTTATGATAGTTCTGCGTTAACTATTTCATTCATTATGTTCTCAATTTCGCTCTGTTTCGTCGCCTTTGCCATAACAAGCTCTGAGACTACAATCTGCTTGGCACTGTTAAGCATTTTGCGCTCGCCAGTTGAAAGACCGCGTGTTTTATCACGGAACATAAGACTTTTTACAACCTGGGCTACCTCGTAAATATTGCCGCTTTTGATTTTAGCGGAATTCTCACGGCAGCGCTTATTCCAGTTTGCGTCCATTTCCGTTGAGCATGCGCGAAACTCTGCAATGACCTTATCAGCTTCTGCTTTGTCGATAACATCCCTGATGCCAATTTCCTTAGCATTTGCCACGGGTATCATAACTTTCATATCGCCTATGGGCATTCGCATAATATAGTATTCTTGCTTTGCACCCATGATTTCACGTTCCTCAATGGACTCAATCACTCCGGCGCCGTGCACAGGATAAACAATTTTATCCCCTATATTATAATTCATTTTTGAACCCTCCCTGCAGTGCCCCGCACTGCTGGTAAATATAATATGCCTTACTTATATTTTAGCGCAATAGTAAAAAAAAGTCAAGAAAAAGTTGCTCCTGAAAGCTTTACACTTTTGTTACAAAACTTGAATATTTTCCGATTGTATGTTATTATTTTTTTAGTTAATTTCCGGAGGATGTTATGATTAAATTTCAACCCTTGCTTTCAAGCTCGTCAGGAAACTCTGTTTTTGTTACCGACGACACAACACATATATTAATAGATTGTGGTGCACCTATACGCTATATCGAAAAATGCCTTGCCCGTTTAGGTGTTGAGCCATCTGCTCTTTCGGGGATATTTGTTACTCACGCTCACTCCGACCACGTAGCAGCGGCAGGAACACTTGCAAAAAAGTACAGCATACCCATTTTTGCAACAGAGGAAACCTTTTCACTCTCTGGCAGATATCTTTCTACCATCAGCCGCAAGTCCGCCCGCATAATAACTGCAGGTGATGATATTATTATCGGCGATATGGTGGTGCATGTGTTCCCCATTCCCCACGACGTGGCAGGCGCTGTGAGCTATACTGTAAAAGACTCGGAAACAAAATTTGGTATTGCTACCGACTCAGGCCACGTGAGTGACGAAATAATAGAAAACCTTACAGGCTGCCAGAGTGTGATTGTGGAGGCTAACCACGATTTGGATATGCTGATGAGCGGTCCATACCCCTATCCGTTAAAAAGAAGAATTTTAAGCGATAAGGGACACCTGTCAAACATTCTTTGTGGCGAGCTTTGCGTGAAATTAGCAAACGTGGGAACAAAATCCTTCTGGCTGGGACACTTGTCCGAAAAAAACAATCTCCCCGAAATTGCATACCGTGACGTACACAAAATTCTTTGCGATAACGGCTATTCTGTAGGCACGGACATTGCCTTAAACGTTATACCTAAAATGTGGATTGAGGAAAAAATATGAATGTAAACATAGTTGCCGTAGGCAAAATCAAAGAAAAATACCTAAAAGATGCAATTAACGAATACTCAAAAAGGCTCTCTCGCTTTTGTAAGCTAAAGATTACCGAAGTGCCCGACGAACCAATGTCTGACAGACCATCAGACGCTGAGCGAGCGCAGGTGCTAAAAAAAGAGGCAGAAAAAATCAACTCTGCCATAGGAAATTGCGATGTTTTAGTTAGCCTGTGCGTGGAGGGAAAGCATTTATCAAGTGAAAAGTTCGCTGGCTTTTTTGCACAAGAAACAGTAAAAGGTGCTTCTACCTTTACTTTTGTAATCGGCGGAAGCTTGGGACTTTTAGACGAAATCAAGGCCAAAAGCAAGCTTAGGCTTTCCTTTTCTGAGATGACATTTCCCCACCAGCTGATGAGAGTAATACTTTTAGAACAAATCTACAGAGCATTTAAAATTAATGCAAACGAAAGTTATCATAAATAAATCAAAAAAACTATTGACAAATCAAAAAAAGAAGAATAAAATAAGTAATAACGAAAACCGATGAGGCAGAAAAAAGGCAGGCAAAACTTTTCCGAGCGAGCGGATTACGGTGTGAGTTCCGCAAAGGTTCCTGCGTAATATGGACTGCTGAGGGTGGCGTCAAATGCGCCGACGTAGGGCTTACGTTAAAGTCAGGAGTATGATAGTACTCTCAAAGTGCACGTTATACGTGAATTCAAGGTGGCACCGCGGATAGTTTATTCGTCCTTGACAGTTATTCTGTCGAGGACTTTTTTATTTGCCCGCTTAGGAGGAAAACTTATGACACTTTTGACCAAACGATGGCGACTCATAAATTAAATAGCATTCACTTAGTATAAATCGGAGGAATTTATTATGAAATTAGGAAATGTAGATTTTGAAACTTATTTTAACAACTACCCCAACAAGGATGGTTATTTCGGTAAATACGGCGGTGTGTATATTGATGATAAATTAAAAGCCGCTATGGCAGAAATTACAGAGGCGTACTTCTCAATATGCCAGTCAAGAAAGTTTATAGCAGAGCTTCGCAGAATAAGAAAAGAATTTCAGGGACGTCCCACACCTGTTACACATTTAGAAAGACTTTCAGACTATTTGGGCGGTAAAGTTCAGCTATACGCTAAGCGTGAGGACTTAAACCACTCAGGTGCACACAAGTTAAATCACTGTATGGGCGAAGCGCTACTTGCAAAATACATGGGTAAGAAAAAGGTAATCGCTGAAACAGGTGCAGGTCAGCACGGTGTAGCGCTCGCTACTGCTGCTGCCTACTTCGGTCTTGAGTGTGACATCTATATGGGCTCTGTTGACATTAAAAAGCAAGCCCCAAATGTTGCAAGAATGAAAATCTTAGGCGCAAACGTTGTAGAGGTAACCCACGGCTTAAAGACATTAAAAGAAGCAGTTGATGCTGCATTTGACGCTTACAGCAAAGAATACAAAGACTCAATCTACTGCATCGGCTCAGTTTTAGGACCTCATCCCTTCCCAATGATGGTAAGAGATTTCCAGAGCGTAGTAGGCATTGAAGCACGTGAGCAGTTTGTTGATATGACAGGCCACCTCCCCAATGCTATCGTTGCTTGTGTTGGCGGCGGCTCAAACGCTGCAGGGTTATTTGCAGGATTCTTAAATGACCCTGTTGACATTTACGGCATCGAACCGTTGGGTAGAGGCCCCAAGCTCGGCGACCACGCAGCAAGCTTAAAATACGGAACAGAGGGCATTATGCACGGCTTTAACAGTATTATGTTAAAGGATGAGAACGGCGAGCCTGCTCCTGTATATTCTGTTGCAAGCGGTCTTGACTACCCCTCATCAGGTCCTGAGCACGCATTTTTACAGGAAATCGGCAGAGTAAAATACGATGTAATCGACGACGAAGAAACAATTGACGCATTCTATAGGTTAGCAAGACTTGAGGGTATCATCCCTGCTATTGAAAGCTCACACGCTGTAGCCTACGGTATGAAGCTTGCAAAAACTATGGACCACGGTTCAATCCTGATTAATCTTTCCGGCCGCGGCGATAAGGATATGGATTATATTATCGAAAACTATGGAATACGCTAAATATATAAACACGGCAATTCGTTTTTGAACTGCCGTGTTTTACTTATAATCTACTTATCAAATCCGCAATTGCTCCCTCTTCATTTGAGCAGGTAATGATGTCTGCGTGAGTCTTTACTACATCGGGAGCATTTGCAACAGCTACTGCCGTTCCTGCTGCTTTGAGCATTGTGATATCATTTTCGTTATCGCCTATGGCAATGACATTTTTTAAGCTTATGCCATATATGTCACAAAACTTCCTGAGCGCCATTCCTTTTGAAGCGTTTTTATTAAAAATTTCATAATACCATCTGTGAGTCTTTAACATATTATACTTGTTATGATAATCAGAGGTAAGAAGCTTTTCCTTGACCATATCAATTTTTTCCGCTTCTTCTGCAAACAAAATCTTTATCCACGGCTTATTCGCCTTACGAACGCCGTCAGAAAAAACGTTATCCACAAGCTCGTATTCTATGTGTCGGTCTGTGGCAAAATTTCTCTTTGCCACGCATATTCCCTCTTTGTTCATAACCTCCACGCCGATAGTAGGACAAAATTTCACTATTTCGTCCACAACCTGCGCCACCTCATCGTTTAATGGGGTTATTTCGATATATTCTTTTTTTGCAAAGTTATATACACTGCACCCGTTATGACAAATACACGGAAAATCAGGCACAAGGTTACCGATTGCAGGGGGTATGGCGTCAGGAAATCTGCCAGTAGCTATCATAAACTTACCACCGTTGCCACGGAAATACTCTATCGCCTCAAGGTTTACTTTTGGTATTGCATTTTGTTCGTTAAGCAATGTTCCGTCTAAATCTGAACAAATTACCAAATCTTTAAATTTCATAATTACCCGCCTATTCTACATAAGCAAATTCTCCCACAAATAAGGTTACTCCGTTTTTGTTGTCACGGATAACGAAGGTAAAGGGTGTATCAAAGGAAACTCTGAAAGGCTCATCTCTAAACGCACTGGTTGCATCCATCATAACAGCCGTTACTGCGGCTGCCTCTGTGCCCTCCTCGTCTACGCTTATGTATGTTTTATGTACGGCGTCTGTAATATACATGTTGCCGCCCGTTACCATCTTGGTAAAGTCAGCAGTATATTTATCAAACGCCACGTTTATTCCTAAATTTTTCATAATGTCTAAAAACCCTGTAGAATACTCAACAGAAAATTTTGGCATAGAAAAATCTATGTATGTGCTTATGAGTTTGTTTTCTTCTATGCAGTCTGTGAGCCTTTCGTCCTCATAGTCAAAGCGATTACGCACCAAGTACATAGAAATATCTGTATCATATCTTTTAAATTCATCTGTTTTTTCGTTATATGTATAGTTTCTGTAGGGAAGTTCCACAACCTCGATAAATTCGTCTTTAAAATAATTAAAACTGTCTCTTTTATTCATAAAGTCGATGCTGTGCTCTTTGCCGCCTCGGTCGGTAAAGGTATCGGGAGCAGTGGCATGCTTTGAAAATTCGTCTGCCCACGCACCCTTAAAGTATATAGCATTTAAAAGAATAGCCGTAAAATCAGGGTCATTGATTATCGTGGGGATTTTTCCTTTTGTCTTATCGGCTACCCAGTCATTTACTTCGCCGACTATTTTTTCGTTATTTGAGGTTGACGCTTTTGCCTCAAAGTATTCTTCTAATAACTCTGTATAATCTTTATTAAACGCAAAGTCCGCATTGTCCTCATTCAACCATATCGCATTTGCAATATTTAGCTCCACCGCGCCTGAGTTTTTGTATTCTGCAATCAACGCTTTTGCCATTTCATTATACTCATTTTTATCAGAAATTTCAAGAGCTTTTAACAATTCGTTCAAAGTTTCGCCCGAGGCACCGTTTGCTGCCATCATAAAAGCCATCTGTATTGACAAAGGCGAAAACATATAGTTTTTATCATCTGGCATCTGTGCGTTAATTTTGTCTACGAAATTCGGATTGATTGCTGCAGGCGTGCCGCAACCCACATAAAGTGTTCCGTTAAAATCTTCTTCTTTGAATTTGCCCGAATGCACCAACTTTTCCTTATACATTCCGCCCTCGGGATTACGTGCTAAAAACATACCCCACAAAAGACGTGCAGCGTCGCTCCTGAGTAGCGTCATATTACCTGCAACTACGCTTTTTGTGTAGTTGTTCATTAAAAGCTCGACTTCAGTTGCCTTATCGTACACATTAGCAATTGTAACGTCAGTATATCCAAGAGTTGACATAAGCATCTTTGCAAATTCTCTGCCTGTCACCACTCTGTCAGGCTCAAATTTGCCGTCGCCTACACCTTCAACAATTCCCATTTTTTTAGCAGCAGTTACTTCCTTGTACGCCCAATGTCCGTCTAAATCTGAAAATTCAGGCGAAGGCATACCGCTTGCTCCCGTATTCTCATAATGAATACGGAATATAAGCGCTACCGCCTCGGCCCTTGTTATGTTTCTTTCAAGTTCAAGTCCTTCGCCCGTGCCCTTTAATATACCCAGCTTTACCAAACCCTGAGCCGTGGCATCGTCCTCTGTCATTACAGGAATTTCTCCCCGCTCAAGATATGTAGCCTGTGCTGTACACGCAGTAACAGAAAGTACCATTACCGCCAAAACCAACAAACTGATAAACCTTTTCATAAGATGACCTCCTCCGTCGTTGTTACTGTTTAGACGTATATGTAAGAAAAAAGTTCCACTCACTGTATAAAATTTCACAAAAACCTCGAATTTTTGCATAATATTCATAATATTTTGCATAAAATTGCAATTTTATGCATTGTTATTTACAAAACCTCTTGACAAACGGGTAAAGTGATGTATAATAATACTTATGTAAATTATTTATCCGAAGGGAAGTTATAAAAATGAAAAAATACAACAAGGTAGTTCTTGCCTACTCAGGCGGTCTTGACACATCAATCATCATTCCGTGGTTAAAGGAAAACTACGGCTGCGAGGTTATTGCAGTTGCTGCTGACGTAGGTCAGGACTCAGAGCTTGAGGGCTTAGAAGAAAAGGCTATAAAGACAGGCGCAAGCAAATTGTACATCGAAGACCTTAAGAAGGAATTCGTGGAAGAATACATCTGGCCCACATTAAAGGCTGGTGCAAAATACGAAGGATACTTACTCGGTACATCATTTGCCCGTCCCTTAATCGCAAAAAGAATTGTAGAAATCGCGCTATCAGAGGGTGCTGATGCAATCTGTCACGGCTGCACAGGTAAGGGTAACGACCAGGTTCGTTTTGAATTAAGCATCAAGGCTTTAGCTCCTGATATGGACATTATCGCTCCCTGGAGAATCTGGGATTTAAAATCTCGTGATGATGAAATTGATTACGCAGAGGCACACAACATTCCCTTAAAGATTTCAAGAGAAACAAACTACTCAAAAGATATGAACCTCTGGCACTTATCACACGAAGGTCTGGATTTAGAAGACCCTGCAAACGAACCCGATTATGAAAAAATCTTAGAATTAGGCGTTAGCCCTGAATCTGCTCCCGATAAGGCGGAATACGTTACAATCACATTTGAAAAGGGTATCCCCACAAAACTTAATGGTGAAGCCTTAGACGGCGTTACAATGATAAGAAAGTTAAATGAAATCGGCGGAAGAAACGGCATTGGTATCTTTGACGTAGTAGAAAACCGTCTTGTTGGTATGAAGAGCCGCGGCGTGTACGAAACACCAGGTGGCACAATCCTCTACCACGCTCACGAAGTTTTAGAAACAATTTGTCTTGATAAAGAAACATCACACTTTAAGGCAATCGTAGCACAGAAAATGGCAGACCTTGTTTACAATGGCCAGTGGTTTACAAAGCTCAGAAAGTCAATTGACGCTTTCGTTGACGAAACACAGGAAACTGTTACAGGCGATGTAAAGTTAAAGCTTTACAAGGGCAACATCATGAACGCTGGAGTAACAAGCCCCTACACACTTTACGATGAAGTTACAGCTTCATTCGGCGAGGACGAAGATTACAACCAGATGGATTCACAGGGCTTTATCAACCTCTTTGGTCTTCCCATCAAGGTTAAAGCTAAGCTTGACAAAAAAGCAGGCAGAAAGTGTGAATTTTAAGTAATAAATTCTATCCCTCACAATAGAATATTAATAGAAATGCGTTATGGTAGTTTCATAGCGCATTTTTATTTTATGCTTTGGAGGTCATACTATGAAAGTTTTTGTTCTTAATAAAGGTCGCGCAGTTATGTATCTGTCACTTTTGTTCTGTGCTGTGATTATGGTGGTTGCAGGATTTTCCACCTCAACCGATGTGTATTCCGATGGTGGCGACAAGTTGCTTCCCATTTATAGTGTCGAAAAAGGCAAGGAAAAGGTCTGCGCCCTTACTTTTGATGCTGCCTGGGACGACACGGACACAGATATTTTGATTGATGTCTTAAAAAAATACAACGCACCTGCCACATTTTTTATGGTGGGAAGCTGGGTTGAAAAGTATCCCGATTCTGTAAAGAAGTTTTTTGAAGCAGGTCACGAAATAATGAACCACTCCGACACCCATCCCCATATTGATAAGCTGTCGGATGTAAAAATCGCCGAAGAACTAAAAAACTGCTCCGATAAAATCGAAGCAGTTACAGGCGTGCGCCCGATACTTTTCCGTGGTCCCTACGGCGAATACAACAACACCGTAATAAAGGAAGCCACAAACCAGAATATGTTTACTGTTCAATGGAATATTGACAGCTTAGACTGGAAGAACTTATCAGCAGACGAAATCGAAAAGCGTGTTACAAACAGAATTGCACCGGGGTCAATTATCCTCTTTCACAACGGCGCAAAAAACACTCCCGAGGCGTTGCCGAAAATCTTAGAAAAATTGTCTGCCGCAGGCTATAAATTTGTAAAGGCTTCGGACCTTATCTACAAAGAAAACTACACCATAGACCACTCAGGCAAGCAGATTGCAGGCTAAGTTTATGAGAATGCACAACGAAACACCGATTACTGTGGGCAGCACAAAGGAAAGCGCTGTCCACTTTGCACTTTTTGTTTCTTTGTAAATGGTAATCATCGTGGTAGCACAGGGCCAATGGAACAGGAAAAATATAATAGTGTTTATTGCAGTAATTATATTCCAGCCGCTTGATATGAGCATATTGCGAAGCTGGGCAAGACTTACTGTATCTGTCAAAACCGTTCCCGACAAATATCCCATAATCATAATGGGCACTACTGTTTCATTGGCAGGAAAGCCCAAGATAAAGGCAGCCAAAATCACGCCGTCTAAGCCCATAAGGCTTCCTACAGGTTCAAGAACAGCACAAAAGGAAGAAAATAGCGATACTCCGTTTATGTGAATATTTGCAAGCAGCCACAAAAGAAGTCCTGCAGGGATAGCCGAAACCACGGCGCGCCCTAAAACGAACAAAGTCCTGTCAAAGACAGAGCGCAATATAACCCTGCCGATTTGCGGTCTTCGGTATGGTGGCAGTTCCAACGCAAAGGAAGATGGTTCTCCTTTTAAGAATGCCTTAGACAGGAATTTTGAAGCAACAAACGTCACTCCTACTGACAACGCAATAAAAACAGTCAAAATTGCCGCAGGAAGAACGCTTTTTGAAAACATACCCGCCCCTGTAATCAAAAAAACTGAAATCACAGAAATCAACGCAGGAAATCTGCCGTTACAAGGCACTAAGCTGTTTGTAATTATGGCAATAAGCCTCTCACGTGGGCTATCTATAATTCTTGCACCAACTACTCCTGCAGCATTACACCCTATGCCCATACACATAGTGAGAGCTTGCTTTCCGCAGGCGCCACAGCACTTAAAGCACTTATCTAAGTTAAATGCAATTCTGGGTAGCACTCCTGCGTCCTCCAAAAGTGTAAATAGAGGAAAAAATATCGCCATAGGCGGTAGCATTACCGACACCACCCATATAAGCATTCGGTATCCTCCAAAGACAATCAGTTCACGCAAAAAGTCAGGTGTATGTATTGACATAAGCGCCTGATTTAACCATTCTTCTGTTTTAAACAGCCCCTGCGACAGTACGCCTGACACAGAGTTGGCACCCGAAATTGTCAGCCAAAAAACGCACAAAAGCATCAAAAGCATTACCAAAAAGGCGTATTTGCCTGTTAGGACACCATCAATTTTTCTGTCACGCATCAAGTAATTTTCATTTTTATATGTAATACAGGATTGGGCGATTTTCTGCGCTTTTTCTACTGTAGCTTTTACCTTCTCTTCATCATCTTCTATGATTTTTTTCTTGATTTTATTTGAACCCTTTTGGATTTTCATTATTTGCTGCAAGAGCTTATTAACCCCTTTTCCACTTCTTGCCGATGTTGTTACAACAGGTACACCTAAGCTCTCCTCAAGAATTTTTTTGTCTATTTTTATTCCCTTTTTTTCTGCTTCGTCAATTAAATTGACGCACACAATCACATTTTCAGTAACTTCAATAGTCTGCAACACCAGTATGAGATTTCGCTCAAAAGAGGTAGCGTCACACACCACAACCGTCACATCAGCATCTCCCGAGCACACAAAATCTCTTGCAACCTCCTCCTCTGCCGAATGGCACAAAAGCGAGTAGCACCCAGGCAAATCAACTAAGGTAATCTCTGCATTTTTATATGTACAGCTCCCAACCGCACCTGTAACGGTCTTTCCTGGCCAGTTGCCTGTGTGCTGATGCATACCTGTCAAACTGTTAAAAAGCGTTGATTTTCCTACATTGGGATTTCCCATCAGGGCTGCTGTTAGATTTTGCGTTTTTGTTTCATTTATAAAACGGTCCTGAGCACGCGCTCCCGTTGAAGCCTTTGTCAATCCCATAGCATCATCTCCTCATATTCACATTATGTAAAAAACCGCCACCACGTGACGGTTTTTTATTCTAATATAATATTTGACGAGTCTTCACGCCGAAGAGCAATAGTTGCACCACGAACAAAGTAAGCTTTCGGGTCTCCGAGGGGAGCTTTATATATACAGGTAATTTTTGTACCCGGAACAATACCTAAGTCGTAAAGCCGCCGCTTCATACTATGCCCTCCGCCTACGGTTGTAACAATGCCGCACTCGTCAGGATTAAGTTTTGATAGAGTACGCATAGTATCCCCCTTTGATACTATTATATGAAAATTGTCGTATAAAGTGCAAAAAAGGCACTCACTTTTGAACAAGTCCAGTAAAAACGGACAATGACAAAAAAGGACCTCCTATGGTAGAATAAAAGAAACTACCATAGGAGGTATTTTTATGCCAAGAAAAAAAGGAACACCAAACACACCACAGATAATTATCGATGAGATTGTG
>JAZQBQ010000016.1:0-12009 GCA_045545755.1 Congzhengia sp.
TTGATCCACGTTGGGAAAAATTAAAAAATTTTAAGTGATAAAATTCAGGAGGTGTAGACCATGGCAGTACCTAAGAGAAAAACCTCACAGGCAAGACGTGATAAGAGACGTGCAAACTGGAAGCTCAGCATTCCCGGTTTCGTTAGCTGCCCTAAATGCGGCGAACCTATTATGGGACATAGAGTATGCAAGGCTTGCGGCTACTACAACGGAAAAGAAGTTGTAAAAAAAGAAGCGTAATTATGCGTAAATAAGGGTAGAGAAGGATTGTTCCTTCTCTATTTTTATATATGAAGGTTGGTGAGAAAATGAACGGAGCGTATGTTTTGTCGGTAGATGAAGGCAGCATTGCCCAAGAACTGGAAATCGAAGAAGGCGACCTGATACTTTCTATCAATGGTAAAGAAATTATAGACTATCTTGATTATAAGTTTTTGGCAACAGGCGAAGAAATCGTAATGACCGTCAAGAAAAAGTCGGGCGAGTTAATTGAATATGAAATAGAAAATCCCTATATGGAGGATTTGGGTATAAACTTTGAAAATTTCCTTTTTGACAATGCTCACAGCTGTCACAACAAGTGCATTTTCTGCTTTATCGACCAAATGCCAAAGGGGATGCGTGATACCCTTTATTTTAAGGATGACGATGCGCGACTTTCGTTTTTGTATGGCAACTATGTAACCTTAACAAATATGAAAGACGAAGACATCGAAAGACTGATTGAGTACAGAATTTCTCCTGTAAATATTTCCGTTCATTCAACAAACCCCGAGCTGAGAAAAACTATGCTCAACAACAAAAATGCAGGTAAGATTTTAGAGCATATCAAAAAGCTTTACGACAACGGCATTGAAATGAATATGCAGGTGGTGCTCTGTAAGGGAATAAATGACGGGAAGGAATTAGACCGAACGATAGAAGAACTTTCGGCATTTTTGCCTGTTGCTCGCAGTATGTCGGTAGTGCCTGTTGGCTTAACACGTTGCCGTGAGGGTTTGTACCCTCTAAAACCCTTTGAAAAGGAAGATTGTATAAGGGTAGTAGAGCAAATCCAAGAATGGCAGAAAAAGCTCTTAAAGAGCCACGGCACACGCTTTGTTTATGCGTCAGATGAGTTTTATGTAAATGCAGAACTTCCCATTCCTGAAGAAGAAAGCTACGAGGATTTCCCCCAGATAGAAAACGGTGTTGGAATGCTGGCGTCCTTTGAGGCTGAGTTTAATATTGCCCTTAATTCAGGTATGGAAAGGGTAAAAAATGATAAAATTATAGTTGCAACGGGAGAAATTTCCTATAATTTTATAAAAAAGCTGGTAAATGAAGCCAAAATGCGTTATAATATAAATGATATAGAGGTAGTTCGTGTAAAAAACGAGCTCTTTGGCGGTCGCGTTTCGGTATCGGGCTTACTTGGTGCATCGGACCTGTTCCGTGAGCTTGAGGGAAAGACCGCAGATAAGCTATTGATAACAGAGTCTATGCTAAAGGCAGACGAGGACATTTTCTTAGACGATGTGACGCTGGATATGGCTCAAGAAAAATTAAGTATGGAAATAGTGCCTGTCAGAAATGATGGAGGTTGTTTCTTAGCAGCACTTTTAGGATATTAAGAAAGAGGAAAACGTATGAGAAAAGCAACGGTTGCTATCGTTGGCAGGCCTAACGTTGGCAAATCTACACTTTTTAATAAAATAGCGGGAAGCCGTATTTCTATTGTTGACGATACTCCCGGTGTAACTCGTGACAGAATTTACGCCGAGGCAGAGTGGCTTAACAGGAAATTTACACTTATTGACACAGGCGGTATTGAGCCGAAGTCTGACGATACAATCTTAAAGAGTATGCGTCTGCAGGCAGAAATAGCCATTGAGCGTGCTGACTGTATTGTACTTATGACCTGTGTTCACGACGGGTTGACCGCTGCCGACAAAGACGTTGCGGCGATGCTTCAAAAATCAGGCAAGCCCATTGTTTTAGCAGTAAACAAGGTTGACCACGGCGGCGAGCCACCTATGGACTTTTATGAATTTTATAATTTAGGTTTAGGCGACCCTGTTGCAATATCATCAACCCACGGACTTGGTGTGGGTGATTTATTAGACGAAATTTTTGATAAAATCCCACCTGAACTTTTCGAGGACAACGAAGAAGAATCAACGGCACTTCGTGTAGCAATAGTAGGCAAGCCTAATGCCGGCAAATCCTCACTTGTAAATAAAATTTTAGGCGAGGACAGAGTAATTGTCAGCAACATTGCGGGTACAACCAGAGATGCGATAGACACAAGCTTTACCAAAGACGGCAAAGAGTACATTTTAGTAGATACCGCCGGTATGAGAAAGCGCGGCAAGGTTGATGAGGGTATTGAGCGTTACAGTGTGCTTCGTTCGCTTTCTGCCATTGACAACTGCGATGTGTGTATTATCGTAGTTGATGCATCAGAGGGAATTTCTGAACAGGATTCAAAAATTGCAGGCTATGCTCACGAAAGGGGCAAGGCTTCGATTATTGCTATAAACAAGTGGGATTTAATAGAAAAAGACACCCACACAATGAAGAATTTTACCGAAAAGGTAAATCAGGAGCTTGGTTTTATGCTTTATGCTCCTCAGGTTTACATTTCAGCTCTTATGGGTCAGCGAATCAACAAACTTTTTGAGCTTATTGATTACGTACATCTGCAGCACACAATGAGAATAAAAACAGGTATGCTAAACGACGTGTTATCTGAGGCAACAATGAAGGTTCAGCCGCCATCAGACAAGGGCAAGCGCCTAAAGATTTTCTATATGACACAGGCTTCAACCTGTCCGCCCACATTTGTTGTTTTTGTAAACAACAAGGAGCTTATGCATTTTTCGTATTTGCGATATTTAGAAAACCAGATAAGGGCGGTGTTTGGTCTTTCGGGCACACCTGTAAGATTTATTGTAAGAGAACGAGAGGACAAAGGCAGCAAGGAATAAACGGAGGCAACTTATGATATTAGCGTGTATTATAACTGTAATAGCGGCATATTTATTAGGTAGTATCAATACATCTATTATACTTTCAAAGGCAAAGAAAAACGATATTCGTACCCACGGCAGCGGCAACGCAGGCGCTACAAATGCCCTTCGTGTAATGGGCAAGGCAGCGGCGGCAATCGTTGTTATCGGCGACGCTTTGAAGGCATTTATTGCAGTAGGTGTAGCAGCGCTAATCGGCAAATGGTTGGGGATTGAATACCCCCAGACCCTGATACTTAAGTATCTTTCGGTAATATTTGTAGTTATCGGTCACGATTTCCCTGTGTTCTTCGGCTTTCGCGGGGGCAAGGGCATTGTGACATCGGTTGCAATCATTTTCGCCCTCGACTGGCGTCTTGGTATTATGGTTTTGGGTACAGGTGTTGCCTGTATCGTGCTCACAAGATTTGTATCCTTGGGTTCATTGGTGGGCTGTGCTATATTCCCGCTTTTTTGCATTGCAAAATATATGGACGCACCCCTTTCCTATGAAACACTTGCAATAGTACCTGCCGTATTTTTAGGTGCATTGGGAGTGTGGCGTCACAAGAGCAACATCAAAAAACTGATGTCAGGCACAGAACATAAAATCGGCGAAAAGAAATAGACAGGCGGTGGACATTATGAAAATATCCGTTGTAGGTTCAGGTACATGGGGCTGCGCTCTGTGTGCAATTTTAGCAAACAAAGGCAACGACGTTGTTCTTTGGTCATATTTTAAAGAAGAAAGCGAGCAGTTAAAGGCAACAAGAAAGGCACCTAACCTTTCTGATTTTGTTATGCCCGAAAACGTAACATATACAAGCAATTTGGAAACAGCGGCAAAGGACAAAGACGTAATCGTTATGGTTACACCTTCTGCTGCAATCGGCAAAACAGCACAGGCAATGAGTGAGTTCGTAAAGAGTGGTGCGATAGTTGTGTGCGCTTCAAAAGGCTTTGACGGAGAAACTCAAAAAACCTTAACAGAAACAATCAAGGATAAAATCCCGCAATGTACCGTTGCGGCACTTTCCGGCCCCTCTCACGCAGAAGAGGTGGCGGTAAATCAGCCTACATCTTTGGTTGCTGCCTGCGATGACATTAAGGTTTCTGAAATGATTCAGGAGCTTTTTATGACAGATACCTTAAGAATTTATACAAACGAAGATATTTTAGGTGTTGAAATCGGCGGCGCATTAAAGAACGTTATTGCTCTTTGCGCAGGCGTTTGTGATGGTTTGGGATTGGGCGATAACTCAAAAGCGGCACTTATGACACGTGGTATGGCAGAGATTGCACGTTTAGGTAAAGCTATGGGCGCACGTCTTGAAACCTTCAGCGGTTTATCGGGTATGGGCGACTTAATCGTAACCTGTACAAGTATGCACTCAAGAAACCGCAGAGCAGGCATCCTGATTGGTCAGGGAAAAACTCCTGATGAGGCAATGAAAGAAGTAAATATGGTAGTTGAGGGCGTTTATGCCACAAAAGAAGCATATAAGCTGGCAAAAAAATATAATGTAGAAATGCCTATTGTAGAAGAAGCATACCAGGTTGTTTTTGAGGGAAAATCAGCGCGTGATGCAGTTATGGCGTTGATGACAAGAGAAAAAAGACACGAGCTAGAGCACGGCTTTTGGGCGTAATATATTGGAGGAAATACTATGAAATGGTTTGGCAGAGGCAAAAAAGAAGAAACTGAAGAAGTTTTGGTGCCAACAGAAACAGAAGAAATATTAGAAAATATATCAGAGGATATCGCAATTCCAACTGAAAAACCCAAGAAAAGTTTTTTTGCAAAGCTAAAAGAAGGCTTGGAAAAAACCAGAACTGCGGTTTTCGGAAGGCTTGACGATGTCTTTTTTGCTTTTAAGTCGGTAGACGAGGAGCTTTTTGAGGAGTTAGAAGAGGTTTTAATTACTGCAGACATCGGCGTTGATACATCAGTTTATATCATTGATGAATTAAGGCGTGCAGCAAAAGAAAAGCACATAACCGAGCCAAGCTTATTAAAAGCAGAATTAAAAGATATAATCAGCCAAATACTAAGTGAGCAGAATACAGAATGTAACATAGACGGCGCACCTGCGGTAATTATGGTTATCGGTGTAAACGGCGTGGGCAAAACAACATCAATAGGCAAAATGGCAAGCTACTATAAATCACAGGGCAAAAAAGTTTTGCTTGCTGCGGCTGATACATTCCGTGCTGCTGCTATTGACCAGCTTGAAATCTGGGCACAGCGTGCAGGCGTTGAAATAGTAAAGCATCAGGAGGGCTCAGACCCGTCTGCGGTTGTGTTTGATGCAATTGCTGCGGCAAAGGCACGAGGTATAGACATTGTTATCTGCGACACTGCAGGCAGACTTCACAACAAGAAAAATCTTATGGACGAGCTTGCAAAAACAGCAAGAGTAATTGAGCGTGAAACAGGAAAGCCAGCAGGCGAGGTGCTTTTAGTTTTAGACGCATCAACAGGACAGAACGCATTAATTCAGGCACGAGAGTTTAAGAATGCAGCAGCTATCACAGGCGTGGTTTTAACCAAGCTTGACGGCACAGCTAAGGGCGGCGTGGTAATTGCCCTTTGCCGTGAGCAAAATATAGGAGTAAAATTTATCGGCGTAGGCGAAGGAATTGACGACCTGCAAAAGTTTGATCCACAGGAGTTTGCAGGAGCACTTTTCCCTGAGGAATAAACAGGAGGACTGCTATGAACGGAAATTTTGGAAACTTTGGCGGCTTCGGCGGATTTAATAACAATGAAAATGGTCAGGGCTTCGGAGGGTTTAACAAAGAGGATTTAGCCGAAAAATTCAAAAATCAGAAAAACAACCTGACAAAGGGCAAAAAAATCCTTTTGGGAATAATTATAGGCATAATAGTGCTGATTGCCATATTTGGTGCGATGCTTAATTTCATAATGGACATCTGGCAAATTCAGGAAATCGGCTCAGGCTACGATGCAGTATTCTGGAAAAGTCTGCTGACTAAGCTTTTGGTTTCGTCCTTTGGCTTTGTCGTGGTGTTTGTGCTTGCACTAATCAATCTGTTTTTAGTCAAAAGATTAGCACTTGTAAAGCACCTTGACACAAAGATTTTTACTAAGAGATACCCATATATTATAGCGGCGTTTGTTGTTTCTGCGCTTTTGGGCGGAGCTATGGGCAGTAGCTCATATTTAGAGCTTTTAACAGCAATGAATTCCACAGAGTTTGGTGTGGCTGACCCGCTTTTTGGTAAAGACATCAGCTACTACATTTTTATTAGACCATTCCTATCCACAGTTGTTAACGGCTTAAAGGATGTCTTTTTGTTCCAGACCATAGTTATGGCTATAATTTACTACGTTACTTTTGTAATGTCGGGCACAAAAAAGCTCAAAGAAATGATAACTCTGGAAAAAGGCGCAGTAACACATATATTGGTAAATATTCTTATTTATTACATTATGATGATTTTTTCATACAGACTCACAGCAGAGGGTCTTATGTACGACACCTTCGGCAAGGATGGGCTCTCGGGTGCGGGCTATATTGAAGCAAACATCTGGCTCAATTACTATAAATTTGCACCTTACATTTTGTTGGTGGCAGTAGTGCTGGCGGTAATTTTTATCTGGCGAAAAAAGTTTAAGTTAACTGCAGTGGCAGTTTTGGCAGTGCCCGCTGTTTATATCCTGGTAAGCATTGCCTCTGTTGTTACTCAGCAGTTGGTGGTAGCACCTGATGAAAGAAATTACCAGACCCAGTACATCGGTTATAATATGAATGCCACAAAAGACGGCTTTGATTTAAAAGATATTAAAGAGGTTCAGTTTGATTTTTCCGAGGAGCTGACCGCTGATGCCATAGCGCAAAACAGCGCAGAGCTTACAAATACAAGAATTATTGACTTTTCGGCCTCGCTCACTGCATACAATCAGCTTCAGTATTTGAGAAAATACTATACGTTCAATGACATAGACGTAGTTCCCTACGAGATTGACGGAGAGCTGACAGGCGCATTTATGTCTGCCCGTGAGCTGAACAAGGATAACCTTGAGGAAACTGCACGTTCATACACAAACGAAAAATTCCGCTATACCCACGGCTTTGGTGTAGTGGCAAGTCCTATTGACAGGGTTACAGAGGACGGTCAGCCGTACTTTTGCATTAAGGATATACCTGTAGTTTCTACAAACGGTATGCCCCAAATTACACAACCCAGAATTTACTACGGCGAAAGCACAAACGATTACGTTATCGTGGGCTCTGACAATTTAGAGCTTGACTACTCCGAGGGCTACACAGATGTTGAGTACACCTATACAGGGGATTCCGGTGTTAAGATGAGCTTTTTTAAGAAGCTTATGTTCTCCCTTTACTATAAGGACTATAAGATGTTCTTCTCAGGAAATATCGACTCCGACAGTAAAATCTTAATAAACAGAAATATAATGGACAGAGTGAAGATGGTTGCGCCTTTCCTGATGTATGAGGAAGACCCGCAGGTAGTGGTTGACGATAACGGCGAGATTAAGTGGATAATTGACGCCTACACCTACTCCGACAAATATCCTTATGCACAGAAATTTTCAGGCGTAAACTATATAAGAAACTCTGTAAAAGCAGTAGTTGATGCTTATACAGGCAACATCACGTTCTATATTATTGATGATACTGATCCTATAGTCAAGACATATAAGAAGATTTATCCTAAGTTGTTTACTGATGAAGCGTTTCCTGAAAATTTAGCTTCTCATATAACAACTCCTGAGGGCTTGTTTAAACTACAGACTCAAGTGTATCAGAGATACCACTTAGAGGATGCAGGACAGTTCTACGACCAGGCAGACGTGTGGAGAGTGGCGACCGAAAAATACGAAAATGATGAAATAACCGTTAACCCCTACTTTAACATTTTTACACTCGAGGGCGAGACCAAACCTGAGCTTGTGCTTAATATGCCTTATGTATTGGGCGACAAGTACAATATGGTAGGTATTTTGATGAAGCGTACAGATATTGACCACTACGGCGAGCTTGTGCTTTACAGAATACCAAAATCGGATACAGTCTACGGTCCTATGCAGATAGAGAATAAAATCGACAACGATCCTGATATTTCAAGAGAAATGACTCTTTGGGGACAGGGCGGCTCATCAGTAATTCGTGGTAACCTTTTGGTTATTCCCTTTAAAAATTCTATATTCTATGTAGAGCCTGTGTATATCACATCACAGAATAATGCGTCGCTGCCCGAAATCAAGAGAATTATAGTGGCGTATAAGGATGCGGTTGTTATGGCACCCACCTTAGAAGAGGCGTTATCTCAGGTAATCAAAAGCTCCGATGGTTTATCAGCAGGAAATCTTATAGATACTCCACAGACAACGCCTGATGAGAACGTAACCGTGGAGGATATTCCCGAGGCTACCGACTATATCAAGGAAGTGATTGATGCATACGACGCCTTCAGAAAGTCAAGCCAAGAAAACAACTGGCAGCAGATGGGTAAGGATTTACAAAAATTAGATGAGGTTATCGGTAATATTCGTTAAATTTAGCATTTACAAAATAGTAAAAAAATGCTAAAATAATATAGCGGTTTATAATTTTTGAATTGAGAGGAGAGGAAAAAATATGGATTACGCACCATTTTTTGTCCTTGCGGCAGCAGTAGTTGCAATTATCTTTGCAGCATACAAATTCTTTGCCGTAAAAAAACTTCCTGAAGGAACAGAGGAAATGGCATCTATTTCTTCAAAAATCCGTTCAGGTGCTATGGCGTACTTAAAGCGCCAGTACAAAACTGTTGGAATTTTCTTTGCAGTTATGTTTGTAGTTTTAGGAATTTTGGCTTTTGCCGGGTTATTAACACCTTTTGTACCCTTTGCCTTTATTACAGGTGGAGTTTTTTCAGGTCTTTCAGGCTTCGTTGGTATGAAGATAGCAACATATGCTAACTCACGTACAGCAAACGGCGCAAGAGATAGCTTAAACAAAGGCTTAAAGATTGCCTTTTCATCAGGCGCAGTTATGGGTATGACAGTTGTTGGTCTTGGACTTTTAGACATCAGCCTCTGGTTTATCCTTTTAAAATTTGTATTTAATCTTGAAATCGGAGATATTACATCTGCTATGCTTACATTTGGTATGGGTGCAAGCTCGATGGCACTTTTTGCCCGTGTTGGCGGCGGTATCTTTACAAAAGCTGCTGACGTTGGTGCTGACCTTGTAGGTAAGGTTGAAGCAGGTATCCCCGAGGACGACCCCAGAAACCCTGCGTGTATTGCTGATAATGTAGGCGACAACGTAGGCGACGTTGCTGGTATGGGTGCTGACCTCTACGAATCATACGTTGGTTCAATCGTTTCCTGTGGCGCTTTAGCAGTAGCGGCAGGCTATGGTTTTTCAGGCGTTATTCTGCCTATGCTTATTGCAGCAGTAGGTATTATAGCATCTATCATTTCTACCTTCTTTGTATCAACAAAAGAAGGCGCAACACAGAAGATGCTCCTCGGCTCACTTCGCCGCGGAACATATTCAGCAGCGGTTATTTCAGCCATTGCATCACTTGTGCTTATTTTAGTATTAATGCCCGATAACATCGGTCTTTTTGGCGCAGTATTGTCAGGACTTTTAGCCGGCGTTTTAATCGGCTACTTTACAGAATACTACACATCAGATTCATACAAGCCCACACAGAAGCTTGCAGGCTCATCTGAAACAGGCTCTGCTACCATCATCATTGATGGTATGGCGCTTGGTATGAAATCTACTGCCATTCCTGTTGTAATCGTTGGTGTATCAGTTTTAATCAGTTACTTTATTGCAGGCGGCGCAGAAGGTTTTGGTCTTGGTCTTTACGGCGTAGGTCTTTCTGCAGTTGGTATGTTATCTACACTTGGTATTACATTAGCTACAGATGCTTACGGTCCTGTTGCGGACAATGCAGGCGGTATTGCAGAAATGAGTGGTTTAGACCCTGAAGTTCGTGAACGTACTGATGCGCTCGACTCACTTGGTAACACAACAGCAGCTACAGGTAAGGGCTTTGCGATTGGTTCTGCAGCTTTAACTGCACTTGCTTTAATCGTTTCATACACAGACGAAATCAATGCAATTAATCCTGCACTTCTGGATTTAAATATTACAAACCCCGCAGTTTTAATCGGTCTTTTTGTTGGCGCTATGCTTCCTTTCCTCTTTAGTGCTATGACAATGCAGGCAGTAGGTAGAGCAGCTCACAAAATCGTTATCGAGGTTCGCCGTCAGTTCAGAGAAATCAAAGGCTTGTTAGAGGGCACAGCTGAAGCTGATTACGAAACATGTGTTGACATCTGTACAAAATCATCACTTAGAGAAATGGTACTTCCTGCAGCGTTGGGTGTATTTGCTCCTATCGTTGTTGGTCTTGTTTTGGGTGTAAACGGTGTAGTTGGTATGTTGGCAGGCGCACTCGTTTCAGGTTTCGTACTTGCTATTATGATGGCAAACTCAGGTGGTGCTTGGGACAATGCTAAAAAGTACATCGAAGCTGGTAACTTCAACGGCAAGGGTTCAGAAAATCACAAGGCAGCCGTTGTTGGCGACACAGTAGGCGACCCCTTTAAAGACACATCAGGTCCTTCTGTTAACATCTTGATTAAGTTGTTATCGATGGTATCAATCGTATTTGCGTCACTTATTGCAACATACGGCGGATTTGGATTATTCTAATTATAATTATTAAGGCACTCCTTACTGAACAAGTCCAGTAAAAACTGACAATGACAAAAAAGGACCTCCTATGGTAGAATAAAAGAAACTACCATAGGAGGTATTTTTATGCCAAGAAAAAAAGGAACACCAAACACACCACAGATAATTATCGATGAGATTGTGAGAAGACATCACGAAGGAGAAACATTAAAATCGTTAGCTGCAGAATACGGAAAACCATTTAAGACCATAAAAAACATGTGTACAAGAGAAAATAATAAATTGCGTAATTTTAATGTTCCGAAGCAGCGAGGAAGAAAGCCTGCCAAGACATTGCAGGAGTACAGATATGAAAATAAAAGATTGAAAATGGAAAATGAACTATTGCGGGATTTTCTCTCGCTCACAGAAAGGATGTGAGGGCAGGCATAAAATATATGATCATCTACCGTCATAAAGACAAATATACAATTAGTGAGATGTGTAGATTTTTTAGTGTATCAAGAAGCGGATATTATGGATATGTGTCTCGAATGGATGTAACATCAAAAGATTTACCTTTAGCAGAAAAGATAAAAGAATGTCAGGATAAATGTGGCAAGACATATGGGTATCGTAGAGTACATATATGGCTTGAAAGACAAGGGATACACCATAATCCCAAAACAATTCTTCGTGTGATGCAGAAATACAATCTTCTATCTGTTGTTAGAAGAAAGAAATATCGAAATTACGGAGATGTTTTTCATCGCTATCATAATTTGTTAAATAGAAATTTCAAAGCACAAAAACCGAATCAAAAGTGGGTAACGGATATATCATACATAAAAACATCACAAGGCACACTGTATCTTTCTGTTATACGAGATTTATATGATAATAGCATCATAGCATACAAAACAGGAACGGAGCAAAATATTAACCTTGTACTTTCTACAATCAGAGAAGCAAAGAAAAGAGAAAAGGTCACTGCAGAGTTGCAGCTCCACAGTGACCAAGGCTTTCAGTATACTTCACACGCGTACTTTAAGCTAACTAAATCATACAACATTACGCCATCAATGTCAAGGAAAGGAAATCCGTATGACAATGCATTAGCTGAAAATTTCTTTTCAATACTTAAGAGCGAATGTATTAACAGAATTAAATTACAAACATACGAAGATGCTCGAAAGATTATTGATGAATACATATATTTTTACAATAACGAAAGAATTCAACTAAAAACAAAACTGACACCACTAGAAAAGCGATGTCAGTATGTTGCTTAAAGTAAATATTCTACTATAGGCGTCCTTTTTTGTACTGTCTGCACAAAATGGTGCAGTTCA
>JAZQBQ010000017.1:0-11145 GCA_045545755.1 Congzhengia sp.
TAATTGGAGGAAATAAAAATGAAAAAAATACTTTGTTGTCTTATTGCTTGTATTGTTTTAAGTATAAGTGTTACACCTTGTAGTATTTTTGCAGAAAGTGCAGCAGCTCCCAAACCTCGCGAGCTCTACTTTGACTTTGAAAATGCCAAGGAAGAATGGAATTTAACAGGGGAAAATAATTTTCTTGAGCGAGTTGAGGGTGGCGTTGACGGAGGATACTGTGCCAGCGGAAAGCAAATAAAAAGTGACTTCCATATTGATATCGATACCACATATAGAGTTGCAGGGTGGATAAAAGTGGGTGAGTTGCCTCAAGGAGCTTTTGTGGATAGTCCTACACACTTTACCCTTCAATGGTATCACAATGGTAATACCGATGCCGGGGTTAGAGGTAAAGATGCAAAAACGTTGGTTAAACATGTGGTTGATGAATGGCAGTATTTTGAGATTAATTTTACTTATAATAGGAGCTTCATTAGACCTACAGATACTTATGTTTCTTTTGACACAACTGTATGGCTGCAGATTTATGGAGCAGCTACTTTTACATACAAACTCGACAACTATTCGATTAGTGTAGTCGACAAAGGAAGTGCGGTGGCTACATCTCAGGACGAAAAAAGCACACGCCTTGTTAAAGGTGGTAACTTCGAAGATAGATATATTGCAGCAGATTGGTCTGCAAACGATACAACTGTAGCGCCTGAGTTTTTTGGTGCAGACAACACAATGACAGCCCTTAGCCTTGACATGAAGGCAAACGGTACTTTCGGTCAGAATGTTGCAACAGGAAATGGTGATTATGTCGGCACATTGTATACAAAACAGGCAGAAGACGATACAGCAGTTATAAGCATTCTTGCAAACGGAACACCTGTTGATGCTGGCGATATTATATCAGAACCCGTTGCAGATGGATGGACAAAGCATACATTTGAGTATACAGCGGCGGGTGCGACAGTATTCTCTGTTACATCAAGTGCAGATTCAGTATTTTCAATCGATGAATTCAGTATTGAACCTAAGGCAGCTGCAGCAGCATTGTATGCTAAGAATATAAAAGCAAACGGTAAACTCTTACCCGGCGAGCAGGTTACATTCAACTGGGAATACAGTACTGCTTATAGTGGCAGAACTATAGTAAAAGTATCAAAGTATGTAAATGGTGCATGGACTGTTGCTGGTTATGACGTTGTTGGAAGCAATGTAACCACATATGCATTACCTACATTGAAAGATAGCGATGCAGGTTTAAAATTTAAAATTGAAATTTTACCCGTTGATGTAGCCAGTGGCACCACAGTAAAGTGCTCATATTATGAAACTGCTGCAGTTAAAAATGAGTTCTATATAGACACCGATAACTTTGTGGCAGGCAGCGAAAATGTATCCGCAACTGTTGAAGTAACAAATTTTGTTGAGGGTAAGGATATTCTTGTTACAATATGTCTTTTTAATGAAAAGAATGCAATGATTGATTGTGACTATGAATATATTGATTCTACCGAAAACAGTTTAAGAGCAGCGACAGTAAGCTGTGCAGCAAATGCAGAGGCAGTTTCTGCAAGAGTATTTGTCTGGGGCGGAACAGGTATTGACAGCAGTGATATGACCTCAATCAAAGCAGTAAGCGAATTTGATTTAAATTAGTTAGCGATTGAGTTATTACAATAAACATTAAGAGCGAGGATAACAATGAAGGATTCAAATGTTCAGGCATTAATAGAAAAAGTTGCAAACAGAATGACCACCATAGGTGGCGGAGCAGTAGACGAAGTGTGCCCCATTGGTATAATTGATATTAACAACTGGGAATGGGCACAGGGCGTTGGTCTTTATGGCTTATTTAAATATTATAAGGAAACAGGCAAGAAAGAATATTTTGATTTTATCAAAAACTGGTTCGATAAAAGAATTGAAGAAGGCTTGCCTGCAAGAAATATAAATACAACAGCGCCCCTTTTAACATTGCTTTTTGTTTATGAAGAAACAAAAGAAGAAAGATATATGGACCTTTGCCGCGATTGGGCAGAGTGGGTTATGAACGATATGGACCGCACCGATATGGGTGGCTTTGAGCATAACGGCACAGGCGAAATCAACAGACAGTGCCTGTGGGATGATACACTCTTTATGGTTGTGCTGTTCCTTGCAAAAATCGGCAAAATGTTAAATAATCAGTCCTATATTGACGAAAGCTTAAGACAGATTTTATTACATATCCAGTTCCTTTGTGATAAGAAAACAGGTCTTTGGTATCACGGCTGGACATTTGAAGGTAAGCACAATTTTGCTGACGCTTTCTGGGGTAGAGGCAACTGCTGGATTACAGTTGTTATCCCTGAATACATTGAAATTACAGGTCTTTCAGGTGCTATGCGTGATTATCTTGTTGATGTATTAATAATGCAGATTGACAGTCTTGTAAAATATCAGGACGAATCAGGTCTGTGGTGCACATTGATAGACAAACCCGAATCATACCTTGAAACCTCAGCAACATCAGGCTTCGGTTATGGTATATTAAAGGCAGTTCGCTTAGGTTTAATTGACGAAAAATATAAAGCTTGCGGACAAAAAGCACTTGATGCCGTTATCGGTCAGATTGATGATGAGGGCACAGTTTTAGGTGTTTCTTACGGTACAGGTATGGGAAGAGACCTGCAGCATTATATGGACATCCCCATTTGCCCCATGACCTATGGTCAGGCGCTTGCCATTATGATATTGACAGAAAGCAGATAACCATTTAAAAAGGAGACAAAATATGAATAAATACGGACATTTTTCTGATGACGGAAAAGCGTTTATAGTTACAAGATATGATACACCCTTGCCGTGGACAAATTATCTTTCCAATGGAGATTATTGTGCAATCGTGTCATCAACAGGTGGTGGCTTCAGTTTCTTTAAAAGTCATCACGCAAATATGATTTTAAGAAGAGAGCAGAGAAATTTAATTACTGACAGACCGGGCAGATACGTATATGTTCGTGATAATGATACTAATGAAATTTTTGCCGTGAATGTTATGCCTGTGCAAAGTAGTCACGAGCAGTTTGAAGCAGTTCATGGCCTTGGCTATACGAAGGTTAAATCAGTAAGCCGTGAAATTCTGGGTGAAATTACATATTTTGTTCCCTTTGGTATTAATACAGAAATCGCATCTGTAAGCATCAAAAATCTTTCTGACAAAAAGAGAAATCTGTCTGTGTTTTTCTATGAAGAATTGCAGCTTGGCAATTTTGAATTTAATGAGCACGAGCGTGCTATTACATCTATGTTCCAGAATGTTACCATAGAGGACAATAAGATTTACGGCAGATATTCTCTCTGGAGCACAAGTCGTGAAGCAGGAGATAATTTTAAATCTGAGCACGTTTGGCCGTATACGGTTAAAGTGGCATCGGATGTTACACCTGATTCATTAGAAACATCTCAGGAAAGATTTATAGGTGTTCACCGTGATGTGCATAATCCCATTGCTTTAGAGCAGGCACAGCTTAGCAATAAAGACACACTTGGTTTGCCTTCTGTTGCAGCAATGTGCTGGAATGTTGAGATTGAAAAAGGCGCAGAATTCAGTGTGAATATATCCACATTAATTGAAGAAAATGAAAAGGACACAGACTGGTCATTTTTGACAAAAGACGGTGTTGCAAAGCTTTTCTGTGAAACTGTATCCCATTGGGATGAATATACCGGCAGAATAATGATTAAAACACCGGACAAAGAGATTGACAGGGCGTTTAATTACTGGAACAAGTATCAGGTATATATGAATTTCAATTTCGGCAGAGCACCATCATACTATCATTTAGAGCAGGGAATGGGTATGAGAGACAGCTTCCAGGATGCTTTCGGTATGATACCGTTGAGCCCTGCTAACGCAAAAGAGCAGATTTTGCGTGTGGCAAGCTTTATTTTCCGTGACGGTTCACCTTGTGATGTGACAAGCCGTATTGAATATAAGGCAAACAAGGGTATCAAGGTTGATGTTCCCTTGTGGATGGCGTTAGCTACTTGTAACTACATAAAAGAAACTGCCGACTGGAATATTCTTGACGAGGTTATTCCATATCTTGACGGTGGAGAAGGTAGCTTATATGAGCATATTCTGCTTGGATTAAAGAGAATTGCTTGTGATACAGGTGCTCATGGTTTGCCCCTTTTCGGTGGTGGTGACTGGAACGACAGCTTAAACCGTGTAGGTTGCAAGGGAATAGGCGAGAGCGTTTGGCTTGCGCAGTTTATTTATTACTGCATAAACGAAATCAAGCCTGTTTTAGAATATAAAAACGACGAAAAAGAATTAAGAGAATTTACAGAAATTTCCGAAGGTTTCAGAAAAGTTCACGAGCAGTATGCTTGGGATGAGGACTGGTATATTATCGGATATAATGATTTATCAGAACCTGTAGGAACTAAGAAAGACAGAGTAGGCAACACCTACCTCAACACCCAGACATGGGCAATTATCAGTCAGATAGGCGACCGAGAAAGACTTGAAAAGGCAATGGATGCGGTTGATGAATACTTAGAGACACCCTATGGTTTATCACTTGTTATGCCATCTTATGATTGTCTGGATGAAAATATAGGTACATCAAGCGCATTTGCAAGAGGTATGAAAGAAAACGGCGCTGTGTTCTCTCACGCTACTGCTTTTAACCTTGTGGCTAAAGCAGTTTTAGGACGTGGCAACGATTTATACAGAGTATATAAGAAGGTATTGCCTGCGTGCAAATCTCAGGATACACATATGACAGAGCCTTATGTATATTCACAGTTTTCTCACGGTCCTGATTCACCTATGTACGGTCGAGGTGCATACCATTGGATGACAGGTACAGCAGCTTGGATGCTCAGAGCAGTGCTTGACTATATGCTGGGAATTAAGCCTGAGGTTGATGGTCTTAAAATTGAACCCTGTATCAATGAAGAATGGGATAAGTATGAGGTTGTAAGACCTTTCAGAAACAATGTTTACAACATTACGGTTTATAATCCCAATCATGTTCAGACCGGAGTTGAAAAGGTGATTGTTGACGGAACGGAATGCGAAGATTGTTTCATTCCTTATGTTGACGACGGCAAAGAGCATATTGTTGAAGTGTACATGAAATAGTTTTACGGCAGTAATGGATATTAACTAAACGGATTTACTACATGTGAGAAGTCTGTGTATATCGACACGGCAGCAAATGCAACAGCTTGCGAGCTTATTGAAATTGCAAAAGTGGTTCCTGAAACGGTGACTGCTGTTTTACAGGGGTAATATACAAGTTAAAGAGTTATGACACCCTGTTATGGTAATGGTTTGCTTAATTAAAAATTAAATAAAATAAACAGTCCTGTCTCCAGACGGGACAAAAAGAAAGGATGTTTAATTATGGCACAGGAAAAAGAAATAGTAATGAATGGAGCGGGAATCGAAGAAATTGGTTTCCCTATGTGGCCTCAGTTTAATGAAAAATCATACGACGAGGTTTTAGAAGTTTTAAAGACAGGTAAAGTAAACTACTGGACCGGTACAAAAGGTATGGAATTTGAAGAAAAGTGGGCAGAATGGATGGGTGCAAAGATGGCAATTTCTTGCACAAACGGTACAGCTGCATTACATATCGCTCTTGCCAGCCTTGGAATTGGCCCCGGAGATGAAGTTATCGTTACATCATATTCATTTATTGCATCATCTTTTGCTGTTTTACAGGCAGGTGCAATCCCTGTATTTGCTGATGTAACAGACGACCATACACTTGACCCTGAAAGCATTGAGTCTTTAATTACAGAAAGAACAAAGGCTATTTTAGTAGTTCACTTATACGGTGTAGTTGCAGATATGGCTGGCATTTTAGCTGTTGCTAAGAAACACAACTTAAAGGTTATCGAAGACTGTGCACAGTGCTTCGGCGGCGAGTTCAACGGTGTAAAAGCAGGTCTTATCGGTGATGTAGGTTGTTTCTCATTCTGCCAGAGCAAGCACTTCACAACAGGTGGCGAAGGCGGTATGGTTGTAACAAACAATGAAGATATCGGTTGGGAATGCCGTTCTTTCCGCGACCACGGTTATGATGTTAAAACAAGAATGAATATGCTTGCATTGGAAGAAAAGCTCCCCTACATACACAGAAGAGTAGGCTTTAACTACAGAATGACAGAAATGCAGTCAGTAATCGGTATTAATGAGCTTGCAAGATTTGATGACTGGAACCTTGCAAGAAGAATCAAGTATGCTAAGATGTATGACGATGCTTTTACAGGCATGAAGGGTATCAAAAAGCTCCCCGTAAACACAGCGGAAAGAAAGAACTCTTACTGGTGGTACCCCATTTTAGTAGATTTGAATGTGCTTGATTGCGATGCACCTGCAATTGTAAAAGAGCTTACATCAATGAAGATTCCTTGCTACGGTATTCAGTGGCCTGAAGCATACGAAGAAAAGGCTTACACAGAACACGGTGGCTTTGGTGAATCTAAGTTCCCCTTCGAATCAAAAGAATACACAAATCCTGCATCTGTTCAGTATGATAAGGTATTCTGCAAGAACGCAAATGCACTCCGTTCTCAGACAGTATGTCTCTTCTTACATCCTTCATGGGAAGAAGTTCATATCAATAAGTGCATCGATGGCTTGAAGAAAGTAATCGAAGCTCATTTGAAATAATCAATAAAAAGTATGAGAGGGCTGTATAAAGCAGCCCTTTTATATACCCATTAAAAGAAAGGAAGATTTTTTATGAAAAAAATTAAATGGGGTGTAATAGGCTGCGGTGGAATTGCAGACAGAAGAACTCTGCCCGGTATGATGAAAGCTGAAAATGCAGAGCTTGTTGCAGTTATGGACGCAAACGGTGAGGTAGCAGAAAAGTGCAAGGAAAAGTATGGAGCAAAATATGCCTTTACAAAATATGAGGATGTTCTGGCAATAGATGAAATTGAGGCAGTTTATATTGCTTCGCCTGTGTTTTTCCATAAGGAACAGGCAATTAGTGCGGCAAAGGCTAAAAAGCACATTTTACTTGAAAAACCCGTTGCATTGACGGTTTCGGATGCAGAAGAAATACAAAAGGCGTGCGAAGAAAACAATGTCAAGATAAGCATAGGTTTCCTGATGAGATTTCATGGTTATCATCAGAAAATCAAAGAGATTATCTCCGAGGGTAAAATAGGAAATATCGTTTCAATGCGTGGTCAGTTTACCTGTTGGTATCCCGATATTGAGGGTGCTTGGCGTCAGAAAAAGGCAACTTCCGGAGGCGGGGCATTGGTTGATATGGGCATCCATGTAATCGACCTTATTCAGTATTTAACAGGACTTAAAGCTGTTGAAGTTGCAGCATTTAACCAGACTCAGACTTTTTCCTATGAGGTAGACGACTCATCCAATGTAATTATGAAGATGGACAACGGCTCTGTTGCTTATGTTGACTCCAATTTCAACATTCCGGATGCAGCATCTTGTGCAAAACTTGAAATTTACGGAACTAAGGGAAGTATTGTTGCTACGGGAACATTAGCCCAGGATGAAGTGGGAACCGTTAATATTCTGATAAGTGACGATTCTTTGGCATACGATGCAAGCCAGGTAAGAGACGAGCTTAAGCCTCTGTCTTTGGAAGGAACAGCTCTTGGTAATATGTATACAAAAGAGGTAGAAGGTCTCGGTATGGCAATTATTGAGGACACACAAGTTCCTGTTTCCATCGAAAGTGCAATTTACAACCAGAAAATTATTGAAGCAGCTTATAAATCATGTGAAAGTAAGTGCTTTGCAAAGGTTGAGTAGGAGTTATAAAACAGTAAGTCGAGATTTATAAAATCATATGAAGCAGTTTTATGTACCTATTCATTCGCCTTCGTACTAACACGTAACACACTTTTTTATGTTACACTCAATGTTTACAAAAACGCAATTCGAAGCCCCTCCGTTTGTTGCTGGAGGGGCTTGTTGTAGAAAAATGAAATAATATAATCAATTATTCAGTACATTATTGGAGGATAACATATGAAAAGACTTGAGCATAGAGAAGATAACTGGGTATTTCCGTTTGTTGAATATTCATGCGATAAAAAAGGTAAAAAAATGCCTTTGATAGTTCAACTGAATGGTGCAGGTGAAAGAGGCAACGGAAAGGATGAGCTTGAGCGTGTTAATGTGCATGGATTATCAAAATATCTAAAAAATGCAGAACACGATTGCATCGTTGTTATGCCACAGTGTCCTGAAAAAACATTTTGGGCGGCAAGGGTAGAGTATATAGTAAAATTTATCGAACAGTTAATAAAAGAATATAATGTGGATGAAGACAGAGTATATTAACCGGACTCAGTATGGGTGCTACGGAACATGGTTTACAGCAATGGCAAGACTGGATTTGTTTGCAGCAATTGCTCCTGTATGCGGCGGTGGAATGGCAAGGAATGCAGAGGTTCTAAATATGCCAATATGGGTATTTCACGGAAGTGCAGATAGTGTTGTCAGCGTTACGCAAAGCGATGAAATGGTAGAAAAACTCAAAGAACTTGGCGCAGATGTTAAGTATACAAGAGTAGAAGGCGAAGCTCATGGTGTTTGGGAAAGAACATATGATAAAGAGCTAACAGAATGGTTGTTGAGCAAAAAGCGAAAATAGGAGTAAAGAAAAAATATGGGTAAATTTGAAGGGATTTTAATTTGCTCCGATATAGATGGAACCTTCAGCGGAGCCGAAGATACAATTTCAGTCAATAAAAAAGCGGTAGAATATTTTACTAAAGAAGGCGGTAGATTTACTTTTGCAACGGGCAGAAATGTGGCCTATCTTTTAAATTCTGAACTTTACAACATTATAAATGCACCTGCATGTTTGTTAAATGGGAGCATCATATACGATTATAAAGAAGAAAAAATTATTTATAAAAAGAAACTTCCTTTTTCGGTAAGGGATTTTGTTAAAAATTTAAGCAAATATTCCAATAGTGATATAACTGTGTGTGTTTATAACGGATGTGAAGATAGCGATGTTTTAACATTCAGTTTTAAAAATATTCCCTCTGCGATATTGGATAGTGTGCCATTGAAAATAGTGTGCTGTTTTGCTGTACCTGAAGAAGCTGATGAATTTAAAAAAATTGTTACAAAAGAAAAGTTTTTTGATGGTTGTTATATATCAAAGTCATGGAATGTGGGAGTGGAATTCAATTCTTTATCTGCAACGAAAGGGAATGGAATTGATTTTATTAAAAATTACCTTAAAGATATTCATACTTCAATTGGAATAGGTGACTATGAGAACGATATTCCACTTCTGTTGTGTGCTGATATCGGCGTTTGTGTAGGTAACGGTATAGATAAGGTTAAAGAGGTTGCAGATATTGTAGTAAAAAGAAATGATGACTACGCTATTGCAGATTTAATTGATATACTTCAAAAAATAATGATAGCGTAACCGTTAATAGACAATATAATTATTAAGGAGAAATTATGCAAATTTTATCATATATTTTAAGTGCGTTAGGTTTAATTTCAATGATTTGCGCTTCGTTGGTCAAAGGCGAGAGAATGAGAATGGTTTTATTCTTGGTTTTTTGCGGCAATATACTGGTTGCAACCAGCTATTTAGTTGGCGGAAGCGGTATAAACGGAGCTGCGGCGTGTTATCTTGGCGGTTTGCAAACGTTAATAAACTATTTTTATGATTCAAAAAACAAACCTCTTCCTCGTTGGTTGATTGCTGTCTATGTAATAGCAATCATTGTACTTAATATCTGGGTTGCCGGCGGAGTTTCGGTGCTGGGTTGCCTGGTTATTATAGCATCGCTCACATTTATTATGTGTATCGGTCAGAAAAACGGAGCAAAATACAGATTCTGGACAATTGTCAATATGGTACTATGGTGCATTTACGACATTGCTTCGGCCTCGTACAGTGCATTGGTAACACATTTGCCACAACTTGGTTTTGCAGTAATAGGCATGCTTATTCATGATAGGAGAAAATAATACAGTTATATCAAAATTTTGCCCAAGAGTTCATTGACAAAGGCAGAATGGAATTAAGATTAGGTGTCACATTTGCGGTTTTATCGCCGATGAAAGTTTTACATATTAACAAGTGGCATATGAATCGTTAGTCTTTTTATGATAATTTGTGAACAACTGCGGAGGAAAGCGCAATATGGAGATAATCAAATTACAGGACAGCAAAAATGCTGTTTTTGAAAAAGTTGTTGAATGGAATTATAATTGGTGGGGAAAACCCACGGGAAAAACTCTTGAGGAAGTTAGGTGCATCATGGAGCATTCGGTCAATCCTGAAAGACTGCCCCAGACATTTGTAGCGATGCTTGACGGTGAGGCGGTAGGAATGTATCAGCTATCTATGCACGATGACTTAAGTGGCAGACCTGACATATACCCGTGGTTGATAAATGTTTATGTTGATGAAAAATTCAGAAGCAAAAATATATGCCGACGAATGATGAACACAGTGAAAGTAAACGCCAAAAAAGCAAATCTGACAGAGCTTTATTTATATACAAATCATATAGGCCTATATGAAAAATTCGGCTGGGAATTTGCAGAAGAGGTCAAAACCTTCAAAGAAAATTCGCCTGTAGAAAGATTGTATAAATTATCGTTGGAATAAATCCTTTTCCTAAAAAGCTTGCGATATAAATGCTGTGGAGAGTATAAATGCGAACTTGTCGAAATGGGAATTATAATGAACAAAGAAATTCACATCGATTTAATGGAATTGGTTTTGTCGGCTTATAGCGATAAACATATAAAAGCATACACCGAAACCATTACTAAAAGCGGAATTGAGGAATAAGGATATCATAGTTTAATAAGAACTGCGTAGAAGAAGGGGCTGTAGCAAAATGTGCACATCACACAAGGCAAACAAAAGCCTTGACAAAGCCTCTTAATTAAATTGACAAAATTAAAATAATGAAAAAATTAAGGAAGAAATTCGCTGTTTGACGAATTTCTTCTATTTTTATTGCCTTGTGTTTTGAACAAACTTCGCCTCTCATCGTACCCACGTACGATTTCGGGTAACCGAAAGCAAGGCATAGCCTTGCTTTCGCTCAGTTTGTTCAATCTGCGCTATTTTCCGTCCGCCCCAAAGGGGCTGTAGCAAAATGAAATCATTTTGC
>JAZQBQ010000018.1:0-22015 GCA_045545755.1 Congzhengia sp.
GTAGCAAAATGAAATCATTTTGCTACAGCCCCTTTTCATTTTATATACTACTAAAAATAAAGTGTTGTCAGAAGCACTTTTGATTTTGAAAAAGCCTTGATTTTATGAGCTTTTTGAGTGTTTGGGTTTATTCCCACTCAATAGTTCCAATCGGCTTCGGTGTTAAGTCAAGTAAAACTCTGTTAATACCTTCAACCTCATGGGTAATTCTGTATGTGATGTGGTGGAGAAGTGAGTAGGGCACTTCTTCGATTGTTGCAGTCATAGCGTCAACCGTATTTACTGCACGGATGATTGCAGGCCAGCCCTCATATCTCTTGTCATCTTTTACACCAACGCTCTTCATATCAGGAACAGCAATGAAATACTGCCATACCTTGCCTGCTAAGCCATTTTTAGCAAATTCTTCACGCAGAATTGCATCAGCTTCACGAAGAGCGTGGAGTCTGTCGCGAGTGATAGCACCGAGACATCTAACGCCAAGACCCGGACCGGGGAAGGGCTGACGGTAAACCATTTCATCAGGTAAACCAAGAGCTGAACCAACAACTCTTACTTCGTCTTTGTATAAAAGCTTTACGGGTTCAACAAGCTCCATAGCCATATCCTCAGGAAGGCCGCCAACGTTGTGATGAGCCTTTACGCCGTTACTTTCTAAGATGTCAGGATAAATTGTACCCTGAGCTAAGAATTTAATATCTGTGAGTTTCGCTGCTTCTTCGTCAAATACCTTGATAAATTCAGCACCGATGATTTTTCTTTTCTTTTCGGG
Organism: Congzhengia sp.; assembly: GCA_045545755.1. GTDB lineage: Bacteria > Bacillota > Clostridia > UBA1381 > UBA9506 > Congzhengia. The sequence continues at coordinate 773 of JAZQBQ010000018.1, forward strand.
TTCAGTTACCCCTGCCAATAAATCTAAAAATCTGTCTGTTGCGTCAACGTAGATAAGGTTAGCATCAAGCTGATTTTTGAACACTTCAATAACCTGCTCGCTTTCGCCCTTTCTCATAAGTCCGTGGTTTACGTGTACGCAAACCAGCTGCTTGCCGACAGCCTTGATTAAAAGTGCTGCAACTACTGATGAGTCAACACCGCCAGATAAGGCAAGCAATACTTTTTTATCGCCGACTTGTGCACGTATGGCGTCTATTTGCTCTGTGATAAAAGCGTCAGCTAATGCTTTCGTTGTGATACGCTCCATTGTTTCGGGACGTTTGTTTGAATCCATAATTTTTGTCCTCCAATTTCATTAGTATATAAATTTTTATTAATCAAAAAGTGGTGTGGAGAAGTAGCGCTCTGCTGTGTCGGGAAGAATTGTCACAACAGTTTTGCCTTTTCCGAGTTTTTGTGCAAGCTTAATAGCTGCTGCTACATTTGTGCCGGAAGAAATTCCGCACATAATGCCTTCTTTTGATGCAAGTTTCTTCGCTGTATGTATAGCCTCGTCATCTGTAACGATACAGATGTCGTCGTATATTTCACAATTTAAAATTTCAGGAATGATACCGTCTCCAATGCCCATCTGGATATGTGTGCCGATTAAACCGCCTGAAAGAATAGCCGCATCCTCGGGCTCAACTGCCCATATGGTCATATCGGGGTTTTCTGCCTTTAATGCTTCGCCGATACCCGTAATAGTACCGCCTGTACCGATGCCTGAGCAAAATCCGTGGATAGGACCATTAATATCACGCAAAATTTCAATAGCTGTACATTCCCTCTGGATAGCGGGGTTTGCAGGATTTTCAAACTGCTGAGGTACAAAAACATTGGGGTTTTCCGCTTTCATTTTAAGTGCTAAATTTAAGCACTCTTCAATACAAGCGCCAATATTTCCCGCATCGTGTACTAAAATTACCTCTGCGCCGTAGTGTGCAACCAGTTTTCGTCTTTCTTCGCTTACAGAGTCGGGCATAATAATCTTTACTTTATATCCCTTTACTGCACCAACCAGCGCAAGACCTATACCCTGATTTCCGCTTGTGGGCTCTACGATGATTGTGTCAGGTGTAAGTAACCCCTTAGACTCAGCATCTAAAATCATATTATAGGCTGTGCGTGTCTTTATTGAACCGCCTACGTTTAAGCCTTCAAATTTTACGAAAATATCAGCCATATTGTCGTCTGTTAAGTGATTAAGCTTTATTAAGGGAGTGTTTCCCATTGCTTCTAAAATGTTATTATAAACCATAGCCGCCCTCTTATACTTTTTAATACAAAATATTATATTCCAAAACGAGCACAAAATCAATAAAAAAATTTAATATTTACAGTTTTTTTTACAAAAATATAGTTATACTTTTTTGCGAATGTATTAAAACGCATAAAACAAAAAGAAAAAAGCATAATACTTATGTGAATATGAATTTTGGGGGAATTAACGTGTGCGAATTTACTTATACAATAAAGGACAAAATTGGCATTCACGCCCGTCCTGCAGGAATGCTGGTGCAGATTGCAAAGGAAGCAAAAAGCACAACAACCATAGAGTGCAAGGATAAAAGTGCTGATTTAAAGAAAATATTTTCTTTGATGGCGCTGTCTGTAAAATGCGGAGACACGGTAACTGTCCGTGTTTCGGGCGAGGATGAAGAGCAGGTGTGCCAAAAATTAAAGAAGTACTTAACAGAAAATCTATAATGCTGCGGAGGAAATCTATGGAGATTTTACGAGGAACGGTGGCATCTCAGGGTGCAGCGCTGGGACGTGTAAAAATAATAAAAGAAAATGCCAAAAAAATAGAAAAGCGAACCATAGAAAATGTGGCGGCAGAAATCGCAAGATTTAATTCTGCGGTGGAAGCAACCAAGGAAAATCTGGGTAAGCTTTATGAAAAAACGCTCTCAGCAGCAGGGGAGGAGGCGGCAGAAATCTTTAACATACACATTATGATGTTAGAGGACGGAAGCTTGACTGACTGTTGCGAAAGCATTATATTCGAGCAGAGCATTAATGCAGAATACGCACTCACAGAAGCTGCTCAGGTGGTTTCGGCTATGCTGCTTGACACAAACGATGAATATATGATGGCACGAACTGCTGATATTGAGGATATAAAAAACGGTATTCTTTCGTTCTTGTCGGGTGCAGTCGAAGAGCTTTCTCTTTCTGAAAATACAGTAATTTTTGCTCACGATTTAACACCCAGCCAGACGATTAATCTTGATAAATCAAAGATTTTGGCATTTGTAACAGAGCGAGGGTCTGTAAATTCCCACACGGCAATTTTAGCACGTTCTATGAATATTCCCTCGATTGTGGGCGTTGCAGGCTGTATGAACGAAGCTTTTGACGGGTGCGAGTGTGGGGTTGATACGGAGGAAAATGTAGTATTCATATCGCCTGACGAAAAAACAAAAAGTAAAATATTAGTCAGAAAACAACAGATAAAGCGCAGAGAGGAAGAACTCTCAGCCCTAAAAGGAAAAAAATCCGTAACAAAATCGGGTAAGGAAATAAGGCTTTATGCCAATATCGGCGGCGAGGATGATTTAGACGGAGTAGCAGACAACGACGCTGAGGGCATCGGTCTTTTCAGGAGTGAGTTTTTGTATATAGGAAAAAGCTCTTTGCCTGATGAGGAAACGCAGTTTCAGGCGTATAAAAGGGTTCTGGAAAAAATGAACGGCAAAGAAACGGTAATAAGAACCTTAGATATTGGTGCAGACAAGCAGGCAAATTGCTTAAACCTGACAAGAGAGGAAAATCCGGCTTTGGGCTTTCGTGCCATTCGTATATGCTTAGAGGATGTAAACCTCTTTAAAACACAGTTAAGAGCCTTATACCGAGCATCAAAATACGGAAATCTCTCTATTATGTTTCCTATGATAACATCAAAAGCAGAGGTGGAAAGAGCACTACTTGCGGCAAAAGAGGTAAGACAGGAATTAGAGAATGAGGGAGTAGAGTTTTCCCCTGATGTAAAGCTTGGCATCATGATAGAAACACCTGCTGCAGCCCTTATTTCCGATGAGCTTGCACCGATTGTTGACTTTTTCAGCATTGGCACAAATGATTTAATTCAGTACACTCTTGCTGCAGACAGGCAAAATGAAAAAATCGCCAGTATCTATAACCCTATGCACCCGGCGGTTTTAAAGCTTATAAAGCTGACCTGTGACAACGCACACCGTGCTGGCATTTGGGTAGGTATATGCGGCGAGCTTGCGGCGGACACCAACGCAACTCAGACGTTAATCAGTCTGGGAGTGGATGAGTTGTCGGTGGCACCGGGATTTGTGCTTTCGGTGCGAGAAAGTATATTAAACAGTAACGAGGAAGGATACGGTATATGTTTGAATTTATAAAAAAACAAAAGGAAATGGCAGTTTATTCCCCTATGGACGGTGTGGCAATCAAACTGTCAGACGTTCCTGATGATGCCTTTGCAGAGAGGATTTTAGGCGACGGAGCGGCTGTAATTCCAGAGAACGGAAACGTTTACAGCCCAGTAGACGGAGAAATAATTGACATCACCGACACAAAGCACGCCTTTTGCATTACCACCAATGAGGGAACAGAGTTGCTTTTGCACATAGGTATTGATACTGTGCACTTAAAAGGCGAGGGCTTTAATGTAAAGATATTATCGGGGGATAAGGTAAAAGCAGGAACAAAAATCGCAGAGATAGATTTAGATTTTTTAAAGAAAAACAATATGAAATTAGAGACTCCGGTAATCCTTACAGAACCTGAAAATTACAAAATAACTCAGGTTCACGAGGGCAAGGTATCGGGTGGTCGTGATGTACTGTTTTTGTATAAGAAATTGTAAGGAGTGAAACAATGAAAGAAAAAAGTTCAGTATTTGGTGTACTGCAGAGAGTAGGGCGTTCCTTTATGTTCCCCATAGCACTTCTGCCTGTGGCGGGTCTGCTTTTGGGTATAGGTTCGTCATTTTCAAACCCCACCACAATTGAAGCGTACAACTTAGGCTGGTTGTTGGGAGAGGGAACGGTATTAAATCTTATTTTATCTGTAATGTCAGCTACAGGTAGTGTAATTTTTTCAAATTTACCATTAATTTTTGCAATGGGCGTAGCCCTTGGTATGGCAAAACAGGAAAAAGAAATCGCAACTCTGTCTGCAGCAGTAGCATTTTTAGTAATGCACACAACAATTTCTATTTTGCTTACCGTAACAGGCAAAATGGCAACGTTAGAAGAGGGTGCTGCAGGCAGCGTATTGGGCATACAATCCCTTGAAATGGGCGTTTTCGGCGGTATAATCGTCGGTCTTGGTGTTGCGTGGCTTCATAACAAATTCTTTAAAATTGAGCTTCCTATGGCGCTTTCCTTCTTTGGCGGTACAAGATTTATTCCCATTATTTCTACACTTGCCTATATTTTAGTGGGTGTAATTATGTACTTCGTGTGGCCATTGGTGCAGTCAGGTATTCACGCACTTGGTAACCTTGTTACACGAAGCGGATATGCGGGCACTTGGATTTACGGTATTATCGAGCGTGCCTTAATCCCGTTTGGGCTTCATCACGTTTTTTACCTGCCATTCTGGCAGACAGGTCTTGGTGGCACTATGATGATAGACGGAGTGAGAGTTGCGGGTGCTCAGAATATTTTCTTTGCTCAACTTGCATCTCCTGAAACAACACGCTTTAGCGTTGAAGCCTGCAGATTTATGTCAGGTAAATTCCCCTTTATGATGTTTGGTCTGCCTGGTGCGGCTTTAGCTATGTACCAATGTGCAAAGCACGACAAGAAAAAGGTTGCAGGTGGTCTTTTGTTCTCAGCTGCTCTAACCTCGTTTTTGACAGGTATTACCGAGCCTTTGGAATTCACATTCCTGTTTGTTGCGCCTACACTTTATATTGTTCATTGTATTTTAGCAGGTCTTTCCTTTATGCTGATGCACATTTTAAATGTTGCGGTAGGTATGACGTTCTCAGGAGGTCTTATTGACCTTATATTGTTCGGTGTGTTACCTGGCAATGCCAAAACAAACTGGATTTATATAGTAATTGTAGGTATAGTTTACTTTATTATTTACTATTTCCTGTTTAATTTCCTGATTAAGAAATTTAACTTTAAAACTCCAGGTAGAGAGGATATAGGAGAGGAAACAAAGCTTTATACCAAAAAAGACTACAATGAATCCAAAGAGAAAAAAGCCAATACAGGAAATGACCGTTCTAAAAGCATTCTCTCAGGTCTTGGCGGCAAAGAAAATATCCGTGACCTCGACTGCTGTGCAACCAGACTTCGTGTTACAGTACACGACGCATCAAAGGTTGATGACGGTACGCTGCGTGCTACAGGTGCATCAGGCGTAATCAAAAAAGGAAATGGCATTCAGGTTATCTACGGTCCGAAAGTAACAGTAATAAAATCAGAGCTGGAAGAGCATATAAATTCTCTTGAAAAATAGAAGAGGCGAACTTGACAAAATCTTAACGAGAGAGTATAATAAAATCATCAAAACATCTTAGGAGGACGAAAAATGTTAGTATCAGCAACAGAAATGTTAAAGAAGGCAAAGGCGGGCAAATACGCAGTTGGTCAGTTTAATATAAACAACTTAGAGTGGGCAAAAGCTATTCTTTTAACAGCACAGGAATGTAACTCGCCTGTTATCTTAGGTGTATCTGAGGGTGCAGGAAAGTATATGTGCGGCTACACAACAGTAGTTGGTATGGTTAAGGGAATGATCGAGAACTTAGGTATTACAGTTCCCGTTGCTATCCACTTAGACCACGGCTCATACGAGCACGCAAAGAAAGTAATCGAAGCAGGATTTTCTTCTGTAATGTTTGACGGCTCACACTATCCTATTGAAGAAAATATCGAAAAAACAAAGGAAATTATCGAGCTTGCACATTCACAGGGTAAGTCAGTAGAAGCTGAAGTTGGCTCAATCGGCGGCGAAGAAGATGGCGTAGTTGGTGGCGGTGAGGTTGCTGACGTTGACGAATGCGTAAGAATTGCTGAATTAGGCGTTGATATGTTAGCTGCAGGTATTGGTAACATCCACGGCAAATACCCCGAAAACTGGGCTGGCTTGCGCTTTGACGTTTTAGAAGCAATCAGTAAGGCAACAGGCGATATGCCCTTAGTTTTACACGGCGGTACAGGTATCCCTGAGGATATGATAAAAAAGGCTATCTCTTTGGGTGTGTCAAAGATTAATGTAAATACAGAATGTCAGCTTACCTTTGCTGCTGCTACAAGAAAGTATATCGAAGAGGGTAAGGATTTAGTTGGTAAGGGCTTTGACCCCAGAAAATTACTTGCTCCCGGCTTTGAAGCAATTAAGCAAACTGTTAAAGAAAAGATGGAACTATTTGGTTCAGTTAATAAGGCATAGTATAACAAACAATGTGACCTTGCAGGAAAACTGCAAGGTCTTTTTTTGTCAAAAATACTTGTAATTGCTGATAAATTATGTTATAATCAGTAAACTATGATAAAATTTTAGACAACTGGGTGTATTGAATGGTATTTTCAAGTATTTTATTTTTATTTTACTTTTTACCTGCCATTTTAATATTGTATTATTTATCTCCAAAAAAGCACAAGAACTTAGTGCTTTTTATAGGGAGTTTGTTTTTCTATGCCTGGGGAGAGCCAGTGTATGTTGCGCTGCTTTTGTTATCCACGGCATTTAACTACTTTATAGGCTTATCAATAGAAAACTCAGGCAACAACATCAAAAGACAAAAAACTGTGCTGACAGTTGGCGTAGTTTTAAACCTCGCACTGCTTGTGTTCTTTAAGTACACGAACTTCTTAATAGACACAGTAAACTTTGTGTTACCCCACGATATTCCTACGCTTAAAATCACATTGCCTATAGGTATATCATTTTTTACTTTCCAGACAATGTCATATATTATTGACGTTTACAGAAAGACCACAAAAGCGCAGAAAAAGTACGTAGACTTTGCAACCTATGTTACACTTTTTCCCCAACTCATTGCAGGTCCTATCGTAAGATATAATTCTATTGACGAGCAGCTCTCCAGAAGACGTGAAACCATCGAGGGCGTAACCTCAGGCATTGCTACATTTACCTGCGGTCTTGCTAAAAAAGTCCTGATTGCAAACAACATAGGACTTTTGTGGGAAAGCATCAATGCTACAGCAGTAGGAGAACTCTCCGTTATGAGTGCATGGCTCGGTATTGTTGCTTATGCTTTCCAGATTTACTTTGACTTTTCGGGTTATTCTGATATGGCGATAGGCTTGGGCAGAATGTTCGGTTTTGAATTTGAAATTAACTTTAACTACCCCTATATCTCACGCTCAATCACAGAGTTCTGGCGCAGATGGCATATATCCTTATCTACCTGGTTTAAGGAATATGTGTACATTCCCTTGGGCGGAAACAGAGTAGGGAAGAAGAGACTATATATTAACCTTTTTATAGTGTGGGTATTAACAGGTATATGGCACGGCGCAGGTATGAACTTTGTTGCCTGGGGTGTATACTATGCAATCATACTGATTGTGGAAAAAGGTTTCTTAATGAAATATCTTGAAAAAACACCGAAATTCTTAAGAAATATTTACGCTATGCTTTTGGTGTTAATCGGTTGGGTGCTTTTTGCGTCCGCTGATTTAACCTCTGCAATTCATTACATAAAGGCGATGTTTGGAGGAAATGGTACAGGCGTTATAGACTCATTCTTTATCTATAACCTGTCCTCATATAAGGTGCTGCTTGTTGCGGCACTAATTGCAGCAATTCCTCTGCCCAAAAATCTCTGGCAGAAGCATTTTTCGCACAAAATAGTTTACACATTAATAGCAGTAGTTATAGCAATATTTATCTGTACTGCGTATCTGGTAGATTCATCCTACAACCCGTTTCTATATTTTAGATTTTAAGATTATTACGGCTGAAGGGAGGCGTTAATATGAAGGAAAAGTACATAAAAAGAAACCGTTGCAGAAGCTTTAATAACTTCTGTGCGTTAGTTATGCTGCTTGTTTTTCTTGTTAACGTTTTAAGCCCTGTTGCTGAGTTTTCAGAACTGGAAAACAGATACCTGCAGAATTTCCCCAAATTCTCCCTCGGCAGCCTTTTTGACGGAAGCTATGCTGAGGATATTGAAAACTATTTTAATGACCATTTTGTAGGCAGAAATATGTTTGTCAAGCTAAAGGCAGGCATAGAATATTTAATCGGAAAGCACGAAAACAACGGCGTATATGTAGCAGATGATGAATATTTGATTGAAAAGCCGGCAGAATTTAACAAAAAACTGATTGACGACAACCTAAAGGCTATTAAGACCTTGGATGATTTGGGAAGATACAATATTACTGTATCTGTCATTCCTACTGCTTTTGAAATTATGAAGGATATGCTCCCTGAGAGTGCATACCGTGACACTATTCCCAAGCTGAACACATATATTGCAGATTACCTTTCAAAAACAGATGTAAAGAATGTTGATACAACAGAAAATCTTTTAAAATATAAAGACGATTACCTCTATTACAGAACGGACCACCATACCACCAGCAACGGCTCGTTTGTAATTTATAACACATTGGCAGATGCTATGGGTTACACTCCTCTGGATGCATCAGACTTTAAGATTTATGACGTAACAAGAGAGTTTTTAGGCACTACATATTCAAAGGCACTAAAAAATGTAACTCCTGATATAATCACAGAATACAAACCTTTGGAAACTCCCAGATTTAAAGTGAGATTTCCTTACGATAACAGGGGAGCAGACTCTATGTATTTCCCTGAGCATTTGGCAAAAAAGGACAAGTATTCATACTTTTTAGACGGCAATCACGCATTAACGGTTATTGAAAGCCCCAACAAAAACGGAAAGAGCCTGGCAGTATTTCGTGATTCATACGCCAACTGCACAGTGCCTATGATTGCAAACCACTACGAAACCATTCATATGATTGACCTTCGCTATTATAACGATGACATAATAGGATACTTAACAGAAAACCGCATAGAGAATGTGCTCTTTATGTACAGCGCGCAGACCTTTATGACGGATACTACTATCAGTAAAATTACAAGCTATGCTAAAAATTCTCCGTATTGCACTCAGGAATACGGCGAGGTCTTCCGCTCAAAGCCTGTTGACGACAGTTATTTTACCGATACACTATTTATCGGCGACTCTTTAACTGATGGCTTCCGTATGTACTCGGGGCTGTCTGATGCCACCTTCCTTTGCGGAACAAGTATGACTGTTGACGGAATTTACACCCGTGAGTGGCAAGATGGCGTTACTATGATGGACCGCATAAAACAAGGCGGCTTTAAGAAGGTTTACATTATGCTGGGTGTAAATGAAAATCTTGTTATGGACTACAAAGATACATTTGTGCAGAAATACGGCGCATTGATTGATGTGGTGCGTGAATCAAACCCTGATGCTGTAATCTATATTCAGTCTATGCTCCCTGTAAGTGCCTCAAGGGACGAGGCGGGCAGAGTGACAAACCCTGTTATTGATGCCTTTAACGAGGGACTCTACAACCTTGCTTATGAAAAGCACGTGTTCTATCTTGATATTAATAAGACACTAAAAGACAAAAACGGACAACTGCCGGAAGACGCTGCCCGTGACGGCGTTCATTTCCACAAGGAATATTACTTGAAGTGGCTTGATTTCCTGCGCAACCACGCAGTAAGAACAGAAGAAGACGAAACAGGCAAGAGAAAGCCCGTAGTAATATTTGAAAACGGCGATTATGACGTTTCGGCTATCGCAGAGAAAATTTTGGAAAATGTTAAGTTTAAAGACGAGCTTGGCTCAATTAATGCCAAGGTTTTAACAGGTATTTATGGTATTGACGAAAACCTGATACAAAATGCTGCAGGCTATGCCGGCGGTGGCGCAACTGCTGAGGAAATTGCAGTTTTTGAAGCTAAGAAATTAGCTGACGCCCGTGAAATCGAAAAGAAGGTAAAAGAACATATCGAAAGCAGAAAAAAGAGCTTTGAAAGCTATATTCCCGAGGAAATGCCGAAGCTCAGACGTCCGTTTATTTACACAGACGGAAAAATGGTTGTGGTCTGCGTAGCGGACTCTTACGGCAAGCTTGAAAATATACTGAAAGAATTTGTAAAGTAGGCGAAATTATGAAAGAGTGCGTATTATATGACAGAAGCTGCATAAATTGCGGAGAGTGCGATTTGTGCGACATTGACAAAAATAAAAAATGCGACAACTGCGGAAGATGTATAGACTCTCACGCAGAGTCGCGTGCAATACAAATTGACGATGTAATTGTGGATTTGTAAGACTATAACCTTCCGTACTTTCCGGGAGATATGCCAACGAATTTTTTGAATACTCTAATGAAGTTGGCATAGTCAGAAAAGCCGCAGGAAAGGGCAGTGTCCGATACGTTTTTTCCGGCAGTGAGGAGCTTTTTTGCCTCGGAAATTCGCTTTGAAACTATATATTTTGCTACGGTTGTACCGAAATAGTTTTTAAATATTTTACATAACTGATTTACAGATACAAATGAATTTTTAGCCAGTATTTCTAACGTTAGGGGTTCTGCAAAATGTGCATTTATGTAAGAAATAGTGTTTCTTATGGCTTCGTTTTCACACTTTTGAGCACCCTCGGCGGTTGCATGCTTTAAGAAAAATTGATTAACAAGCACCAAAAAGTTGTTTATTGCAGTGCTTTTTATTATGTCATCGCCGAAACCGTTGTCATTCCTGAAAAGAATGAGCAAATTCTGGAGCTTGGCTATTTCTTCGTCTGTTAAGGAAATTTTGTGGGAAATGTTTGCCCCTCTTGTGTAAAAACAACGTGACAGATCGGTGTCCTGTGTGGAGTTTGCATACAGATATTCGGGATGAATTTGCAATACAAATCTGGCAAAAACCTTGTCAGGGTCAGCTGTTATTTTGTGAGGTTCAAACTGATTTAGTATAAACAAATCTCCCGGTGCAACGGAGTAGGCTCTGCCGTCGATTAAGAAGCTGTTGCCGCCTGAAAGACAAAGAAGTACCTCGCAACAATCGTGAACGTGGATGTTTAAGTCAGGATTTTGTTCTTCGGAAAAATACACCCCAAATGTGTGAGTAGCGATTGCGGTTTCAATTGCATCGTGACATTTATTTTGTAAAATTTGCATTTCCTCACCTCCATAACTACTTTATGCACTAATTTTAACATATATGTGTGAGAAATGCAATAAAAAAAGCAAAAACTGCAATGAATTTGCCATTTTGTTATGATAATATGTTAATGTGATAAATTTTTATAAAAAGGAGAGTTTTGAAAATGGAAGTTAGAAGCGCATCAAATCCCCGCGATATGAAGCACTATACTACAGAAAGATTAAGAGAAGAATTTTTGATTCAGGGCTTATTCACAGCTGATAATTCAAAGATGGTTTACAGCCATATTGACAGAATTATCACAGCAGGTTTTATGCCCATAACAAAAGAATTAAAATTAGAAGCAGGCAAGGAGCTTGCAGCAGATTATTTCCTACAGAGAAGAGAAATGGGCTGTATCAATATCGGCGGTAGGGGTATTATCACAGTTGACGGTGTTGAGTATGTTATGGAGCCTCGTGACGGTATCTACATCGGTATGGGCAACAAGGACATTACATTCAAAAGCTTAGATGCAAATGCTCCTGCTAAGTTCTACATTTCATCTTGCCCTGCTCATACAACATATCCTATCGTAAAGATTGATATTTCAAAAGCTAAGAAGGTTCCCTGCGGTTCAGTTGAGGACTGCAACAAGCGTGTGATTAACCAGTACATCCACCCCGAAGTAATGAAGTCATGTCAGTTATCTATGGGTTTAACACAGCTTGAACCCGGTTCAAACTGGAACACAATGCCTTCACATACACACGACAGACGTATGGAAGTTTATATGTATCTTGATATGGGCGAAAACGACGCAGTATTCCATATGATGGGCGAACCCACGGAAACACGCCACATCATCATGCACAACGAAGAAGCGGTTATTTCTCCCAGCTGGTCAATCCACTCAGGCGTTGGCACGAAGGCTTACTCATTTATCTGGGCAATGTGCGGCGAAAATCAGGAATTTACAGATATGGATCACATTGAAACAAAAGATTTAAGATAATATAAGGAGGAAATGAGAATGTTTAGATTAGACGGTAAAATTGCACTTGTTACAGGTGCATCATATGGTATCGGTTTTGCTATTGCAAAGGGTTTAGCTAAAGCCGGCGCTACAATCACATTTAACGATATTAATCAGGAATTAGTTGATAAGGGTTTAGCTGCATATGAGGCAGAGGGCATCAAGGCTTACGGCTATGTTTGTGACGTAACAAATGAAGACGCAGTTAACGAATTAGTTGCAAAAATCGAAGCAGAAGTTGGCTCAATCGATATACTTGTAAATAACGCAGGTATCATTAAGAGAATCCCTATGCACGAGATGACAGCAGCAGAGTTCAGACAGGTAATAGACATCGACTTAAACGGTCCCTTCATCGTATCTAAGGCAGTTATCCCTTCAATGATGAAAAAAAGAGCAGGCAAAATCATCAACATCTGCTCAATGATGTCAGAATTAGGCCGTGAAACAGTTTCAGCTTATGCTGCAGCTAAGGGCGGTCTTAAGATGTTAACAAGAAACATCTGCTCAGAGTACGGCGAATACAACATTCAGTGTAATGGTATCGGACCCGGTTACATTGCTACACCCCAGACAGCACCGTTGCGTGAAACACAGCCTGATGGTTCAAAGCATCCCTTCGATTCATTCATCTGTGCAAAAACTCCTGCAGGCAGATGGTTAGACCCCGAAGAATTGGTAGGTCCTGCTGTGTTCTTAGCATCAAGCGCATCAGATGCAGTAAATGGTCATATTTTATATGTTGACGGCGGAATCTTAGCCTACATCGGCAAGCAACCTAAATAATAACTAACCCTTGCGGAAACGGATTTTATCTGTTTCCGCTTTTTTTATTGAAATGTATAAAAAAATGTGCTATAATGTTTAAATGACGAAATTTGTAATTTATAGGAGAGATTACAATGACAAAAGCAGAAGAATTTATCAAGATCTTTACAGAAAATATACAGCGTGAGGGAGCGGATAAGCTCTTAGAATACTTAATGAGCACACAGAGCGATTTCTTTATAGCTCCGGCCAGTACCCGCTTTCACGGATCTTACGAGGGTGGACTCTTAGAACATTCAATTAATGTTTATTACTGCTTAAAGGATTACCTTGAACGTCATCGTGTAAAAGAAATCTATAACTTAAATTACACAGACGAGTCAATTGCAATAGTATCCCTTTTACACGACCTTTGCAAGGTAAATTGCTATGTAAAGGGTACAAGAAATGTGAAGGACAAATCAGGCGTATGGCAGCAGGTACCCACATTTGAGTATTCTGACGATATGCCCTACGGTCACGGCGAAAAGTCTGTTTATATTATCTCAGGCTTTATAAAGCTGACCAGAGAAGAAGCATTTGCCATTCGTTATCATATGGGTTTTTCAGGTACAGAGCCTCAGAGCAATGTAGGTAGCGCCTTTGAAAAATACCCCTTAGCTTTTGCACTATCAACTGCTGATATGGAAGCAACATACTTTTTGGAATAGAGGCACAATATGGACTTAACAATAATCGTCGAACCAATAATTAAGCTATTTATTGTAATAGCTATTGGCTTTGGGGCGGCAAAGTCGGGGTATCTTCCCACAGAAGCAAAAAGCTTCATATCAAAGGTAATAGTTAAGATAACCTTACCTCTTTTGATTATCACATCTATGATGTCAAAGGAATTGTCTGCTGATACCTTGATAAATGCAGGAATTGCTGCAGTTTCAGCTTTAGTGGTAATGGTAGTTCTGTATGGCGTGGGGCTTATTACTGCCAAGCTTTTTAAATTGGCTGAACCTACAAAAACTGTTCACGCCCTGCTTTGTGCTACGGGTAATGTAGTATTTTTGGGCTACCCTGTAATAACTGCTGTTTATGGCACAGACGGACTTTTTTATGCTGTAATATACGGCATAATCAATGACATATTTCTGTGGAGTATAGGAGTGTATCTGATTAACAAATCAAGCGGCAAAGGAAGTTCCAAAGAAGCCTTAAAGAAGTTAATAAACCCCAATACAATTTCTTGCGTTTTGGGTATTGTGCTTATGCTTTTGGGTGTAAAACTTCCTGCAATTGTGTTTGATACATTATCAGGTCTGGGACACCTGACAACAAACCTATCTATGTTATTTATCGGTATGGTGCTGTCAACCATTGATGTAAGAAAAATCTATCAGAGAGTTTCAATGCTTTCAATCATAATTTTTAAAATGGTTGTGACACCGGTGTTTGCAGCATTTTTATTCCACATTTTTGGTATTAATCCCGTAACCTGCGGAGCGATTGTATTGCAGATTGCAATGCCGGCACAAACTGTTATATCAATTATTACAAATGAAGCAGATTCTGATGTGGCGTATGCTGCAGAATATATATTCTTGTCAACGGTACTAAGCATTGGCATACTGCCTTTGGTTTATTACCTTGCAGAACGAATAATTTAGGAGAAAAGTTTTGAAAAGAGAAGAAGTTTTAGTTACAAAAGAAGAACTTAATATACAAAAAGAATACGCACAAAAAGTGCGTGAATATTACCGAGCACAGGATAAAACACCTAAGGCTCTGGTGGAAACTTTTGGTTGCCAACAGAACGAAAATGATTCTGAGCGTATCTGCGGAATGCTACAAACTATGGGCTTTGACTTCACAGAGAACGAGGAGGAGGCAGACTTTATCCTCTACAACACCTGTGCGGTGCGTGAGGGTGCTGAGATGCGAGTTTTAGGCAATATCGGCGCTCTTAAAAAATTAAAGGAAAAGCGCCCAGAGCTCATCGTTGGCATCTGCGGCTGTATGATGCAGCAGGAAAGTATGTCAAAGCGCATTAAATCAAAGTTCAAGCACGTTACGGTAGTTTTTGGTACACACTCCCTTTACTCATTTCCTGAAATTATGTATAGGGCTGTATGTGAAAACGAACGTGTAATAAGCCGCATTGAGTCAGACGGCAGACTGTGTGAAGATATTCCTGTTTTAAGAAAAGCTACATCGTCAGCCTGGGTATCAATTATGTATGGCTGCAACAATTTCTGCTCATACTGTATTGTACCATATGTAAGAGGCAGAGAAAGAAGTCGTGACCCCGAGGCGGTCATTGCTGAAATTGAGGCTTTGGCAAAAGAGGGAGTAAAGGAAATTACACTTTTAGGTCAGAATGTAAATTCCTATGGCAAGGACCTAGATAGGGATATCGACTTTGCCGACCTTTTGCTTATGGCGGACAAGGTTGCGGGAATAAAGCGCATTCGCTTTGTAACCTCACACCCCAAGGATATGACAGATAAATTAATCGAAACATTGCCCAAGGTAACAAAGCTCTGCAAGCAAATCCACTTGCCATTCCAGGCAGGAAGCAATAGAATACTAAAAGAAATGAACAGAGGGTATACTAAGGAGCGCTATTTAGAGCTTGCTGAAAAAATCCGAGCGGTAATGCCTGACGCTTCATTTACAACTGATATCATCGTAGGCTTCCCGGGCGAAACTTACGAGGACTTTTTAGAAACAATAGACGTAATAGAAAAAGTACGTTTTGACAGCGTTTTTTCGTTTATTTATTCAAAGCGTGGCGGCACACCTGCAGCAAAAATGGAAAATCAAGTACCGGAAGATGTCAAGCACAAGCACTTTGATATTCTTCTTGACGTGCAGAACAGAATTTCAAGAGAAATCAACGAAACTTACGCAGACAGAGTAGAGGAAATTATGGTCGAGGGATTATCAAAAAACAATCCTGAGATGATGTGCGGAAGAACTGATAGCGGCAAAATCGTAAACTTCCCCAAAGACGACACATTAAATGTAGGCGACTTTATAAATGTAAAAATAACAAAAATCAGTACGTGGTCATTAATGGGAGAAAGAATAGAGGAGTAAGAATGAAAGAAATATTAGAACTGGCACAGCGTCTTGGCGAGGCAATTGCAGAAAGCGACGCAGTAAAAACATATAAGGAAATGGAAGAAATCTATTTTGAGTCAGAAGATGCCCAAAACGCTATGCAGGAATATGAAGATACAAGGGCAAAAATGACAGTAAAGGCAAAAGAAACAGGTATGACACCTGAGAGTATGCAGCTTTTTCAGCAAGAAATGCAAAAAGCAATGGAAAAGTTGATGGAAAACAAGACGGTAAAAGAGTATTTAGAAGCGCAGTCCAACTTTAATGATATCTTTACAAAGGTAAATTCTATCATTGCTTACTGCGTACAGGGCGAAGAGCAGAATTTGGCAACTAGCACATCAGGCTCTTGCTCAGGCAACTGCGGCGGATGCTCAGGCTGTCACTAAGATAAGAAAATTTGGAGGAAAAATATATGACACCGATGATGCGTCAGTATCTTGAAATAAAAGAAAATTACCCCGACGCTATACTGTTTTTCCGTGCGGGGGACTTTTATGAGATGTTTTTAGACGATGCAATTATAGCTTCCCGTGAATTAGAACTGGTGCTCACGTCAAGAAGTAAAGGGGAAGAAGCAAAGAAAAATCCTATGTGCGGCGTACCGTATCACGCAGCAGACACTTATATTGACAGACTTGTGGCAAAAGGCTATAAGGTTGCAATTTGCGAGCAGATGGAAGACGCAGCTCAGGCAAAGGGCATAGTTAAGCGTGACGTTGTGCGTGTTGTTACACCAGGCACAATAGTTGACTCTAAAATTTTAGACGAAAAGAAAAACAACTTCCTGTGTACTGTTTATGGCGAAAAAAGCTCTTTCGGTGTGGCTTTTTCCGACCTTTCAACAGGCGAGGTATATGTTACCAAGGTAAGCTCAAAACAGAAGCTTATTGACGAAATGGCTCGCTATATGCCTACTGAAATTATAGTAAATACCAATATTTTCAAAGATACCAAGTTAAAAGACGAAATAAAATACAGATTTAATACAATAGAGCTTGCAAAAATTGAGGTTACACGTGATTTTGCTGATGAGCTTATCCGTTATTGGTTTAGTGTAGAAAAGGCACAGGACTTAAATTTACCCGACGATTTTTGCTCGGTAAATGCCCTCGGTATGACGCTTAATCATTTTGATGAAACACAAAAAATGAAAATCGGTCACATTAAGGAAGTGCGCGCATACTCCGAAGACGAATATATGGATATTGACATCTTCACAAGACGCAATCTTGAAATCACAGAAACAATGCGAAATAAGAGCAAAAAAGGCTCACTCCTATGGGTGCTTGACAAGACTAAAACTGCTATGGGTGGCAGAATGTTAAGAACATTTTTAGAAAAGCCCTTGGTAGATTGCGCCAAAATCAGCAAGCGACTCTATGCGGTGTCCGAGCTTTATGAAAATACAGATGTAAGAGAAGAACTTGCAAATCTTTTAGAAGATATTTACGATATGGAAAGAATTCTTGGCAAAATCGCCTGCAAAAGCGTAAACCCCAAAGATATGCTATCTCTTAAGCAATCACTTCGTATGCTGCCTGCACTCCATAGCATAATGGAAAAATTTCAGGCACCGCTCTTAAAAAGTTTTTCTGACAACTTCGACACAATGAAAGAGTTAGCGGATTTACTTGACCGTGCCATCAAGGAAGAAGATACACCTATGGTAATTAAGGACGGCGGTATTATAAAAGACGGATATAACGCAGATGTTGATGAGTACAGGCGCTTAGCCGAACACGGAAAAGATGCAGTTCGTGATATAGAAGCAAGAGAAAAAGAAAGAACAGGCATCAAGACTTTAAGAACTGGCTACAACAGAGTATTCGGCTACTATATTGAGGTGTCCCAATCATTTCGCGAACAGGTGCCCGAAAATTACATAAGAAAGCAAACCCTGACCAACGGCGAAAGATTTATCACAGAAGAGCTAAAAGAGCTTGAGGGCAAGATTTTGGGCGCTTCTGAGTTTTTGAAAAACAAAGAGTACGAGCTTTTCTGCGAGGTGCGAGAAACTGTTGCTGCTCATACTGAAAAAATCCAGAGAGCTGCCTACGTTGTAGCGTATCTTGATGTACTTTGTTCATTAGCTGAGGTTGCCCGCAAAAACAACTACACAATGCCCACAGTTGATATGTCGGACAAGATTGAAATCAAGGGCGGCAGACACCCTGTTGTGGAGAAAATGCTTGACGATACGGTTTTTGTGCCCAATGATTCATTAATGGACTGTGGCGACAATCGAATGATTATCATTACAGGTCCCAATATGGCAGGTAAATCCACATATATGCGTCAAGTTGCAGTTATTGTCTTAATGGCGCAGATAGGTAGCTTTGTTCCGGCAGATTCTGCCCGTATCGGTGTATGTGACAAGATATTTACCCGTGTAGGCGCATCTGATGACTTGTCCGCAGGGCAGAGTACCTTTATGGTGGAAATGACCGAGGTTGCGGCAATTTTAAAGAACGCTACCAAGCGAAGCCTTTTGGTCCTTGACGAAATCGGCAGAGGAACAAGTACCTATGACGGTTTATCTATCGCCTGGGCGGTGTCAGAATATATTGCCGACAAGAAAAAAATCGGTGCAAAAACTTTATTTGCCACCCATTACCACGAGTTAACACAGTTAGAGGATAAATTAGACGGCGTGAAGAACTACTGTATCGCCTGCAAAAAGCGTGGTGATGATGTAATTTTCCTGCGCCGTATCATTAAGGGCGGAGCAGACGATAGCTTCGGTATCGAAGTTAGTGCCTTAGCCGGTCTTCCAAAAGCAGTAATCGAACGTGCTAAGGAGATTTTGGCATCAATTGACAAAAAAGAGGCATCAGTTAACGTGTTACCTAAAAAGGAAGAATACGATGACGGGCAGATTGATTTTTCTGATATCAAAAATTTAGAAATAGTAGACCTGTTGCGTGATTTAGATGTTACGACGCTAACGCCCATTGAAGCTTTAAATAAGCTTTACGAGCTTGTGAAAATTGCCAACGAGGGAAATTAAGTTCTAAAGTAAAAATCCCGCAATATAATATATCGTAGAACACCTGAAGGGAGAAATACGATATGTTAAATTGTGCCGAAGACAACGAGGCAAGACTTGTGGGATTTGTAAGCAGTAATTTAGAATACAGCCATGCGGTTTTAGGCGAGAGTTTTTATAAGGTATGCGTTCGTTCTGAACGCCTGTCGGAAAATGAAGACGAAATCATTGTAACCGTGTCCGAAAGGTTGATTACGGATATGGATTTAGATGTGGGCGTCAAGGTGGAAATCATAGGTCAGTTCCGTTCTTATAATAATTATTCGGGCGAGGGCAGCAGATTGATTTTAACTCTTTTTGCCCGTGAAATCAGCCTTACCGATGAAGAATGTGACAACGAAATCTACCTAAACGGCTATATCTGCAAGCCTGCAATTTTCAGAACAACGCCCTTTGGCAGAGAGATAGCGGATATTTTGCTGGCGGTAAACCGTGCTTACGGAAAGTCCGATTACATACCCTGTATCGCATGGGGAAGAAACGCAAAGTTTGCAGAGTCTATGCCCGTTGGAGCGAATATCTGTATTTGGGGCAGAATGCAGTCACGAAAATACCAGAAAAAAATAGACGACGAAACTATTGTTGAAAAAACGGCCTATGAAGTATCAGTAAGTAAATTAGAGTTAATAAACTAAAGAAGCGAGTTGCTAAGCAACTCGCTTCTTTAGTTTTGTATAATGAAAACCACGCGATAGTTACCGAGTGCCTTCTTTTTTTGACAAAAATTTTATTAATTTCTTTTGAACAGTTATAAACTGTTTTCAACGCCCTACTCGATATAGCCCTGATACTGCGGCGGATTACATTTAGGACACTGTCTAAAACCCAAAGTCTGTATTATTTCCCATGAAATCTTCTGTGGCTGTTTGTCTTTTAAAAGACTGCAATCCTTTAAATGATAAGAAATTTTTACTGCATTGTCATCGCTATCTACAACCAGATAAACATCAGGTGCTTTATCCTCTGTTACAACCTCTTTGTTGGTTGAAGGAGCAGGAGTAGCGGCGGAAGGTACATCGCCTGAAGGTTTTTTAGCAGGCTTGCTGCTTTCGACAGGAGCAGGACTTTCATCGGGAGTTTCGCTCTCAACAGGTTCTTCGATTTGTGCCTGATTGGGGTCGACTGTTTTTTGAGGCTCGTCCACGTCATTGCCTTTACCGCAAGCGGCAAATAGACTTACTGTAAGCACCAATGCCAAAACTAAACATAAAAGCTTTTTCATATTGTATTCTCCTTGTTAGTTGTGTTGTTCTTTTACGAGTATACTATATTTTATAAAAAAAGTCAATGCAAGTTTTGTATACTAAAAAAACAGGCAACCGATTGAACGGTCGCCTGTAAAATGGTTATCTATAACTTTCTTTCAATGCTTCCCAAGTTTTTAAATCTTTATTCCAGGAAAATCTGTACTCGATATTTATCCCATATTGATTGTCGGGGAGAACATTAAGTGTTAGCCTGATTGTACAGGGGATTTCTCCTGTTACATCCCAATCTTCAACGAAAGAAGCAATATCGGCATTTTCCAATTCTTCTGCTGAACTGATGTTTGCAATTATATTGGGTAGTCCCTCGTAGGTTACAGGATTACCATATTGCTCAGAAAGTTCAGAGGATATTTCATTAACAAGAACTATTACTGATTCTGCGTCGATGTCGATACAGTTACATTCATATCCGCCACCAAACAAGGTGTTATCATTTATGTCAAACATCAGATAATTGGAAAAATCTTTATCATTAAAGATGACAGTATCTTTTGTAGTACATTTTCCTGTTCTGTCGTGAACTAAGTCGCTTTCGTTGAGTTTCATATCTTCCAAAACTTTATCATAACTTTTACCGATATGCTCAGCAAAGGGAAACAGGAAAGGGCAAGTTACATTTTTAGAGTTACTACAACCCGCTAAAATGCTTAATACTATAATTAGTGACAGTACAACTGTCTGCATTTTTTTCATAATAATCGTTTTCCTTCGTTAAGAAATTCTAATATTATATTCATGTGTTTGACCATTAACTTTGTTGTAAAAATCTATATATTGTCCAGCAATTATTGAGCCGAGTGTAGTGTCAAGTACTCTGTCTGTAGCAAAGTATTTTTC
>JAZQBQ010000019.1:0-12621 GCA_045545755.1 Congzhengia sp.
TGATGTGGGCTACGGTCAGCTTGCGTGGAAATTACGCTGCGACGAGCGTGTTATCAATATGGAAAGAACCAACATAAGGTATGTAACGCTTGATGATATAGGAGAACCTTTGGATTTTGCATCAGTTGACGTTGCGTTTATATCGTTACGATTGGTGCTTCCTGTGGCGCATAATCTGTTATGCGATGACGGAGAAGTGGTTGCACTCATTAAGCCACAGTTTGAAGCAGGCAAAGAAAAAGTAGGCAAAAAAGGTGTAGTTAAAGATATTGCCGTACATAAAGAGGTAGTATCAGGAATTTATGATTTTGTAGTGGATAACGGCTTTGGTGTTTTAGGGCTTGATTTTTCGCCCATTAAAGGTCCTGAGGGGAATATTGAGTACCTGATACACCTGAAGAAAAATGCCGATACTACCGTAAAAAGAGAGGAAACAGACACGATAGTTGACCTTTCTCACGAAAATTTAGATAAATAAGCAGAAATTTTGCAAAAATAATAAAAAAACACTTGATTTTTCCAAAAAGTTGTATTATAATCTATTGATGTGAAATATTGCAAATAAGCAATTTTTAGTTGTTTATGTATTACGGGCGGTCCTCTGGTATGCAATTTACGAATGAACGTCTAAGATGGGGAGGAGGAAACTCATAATGGATTTAGTTAAAGATTTAACCAAAGACTTAATCAGAACAGACTTACCTGAACTCGAAGTTGGTTCAACAGTTAAGGTTCACGTTAAGGTTAAGGAAGGTAACCGTGAAAGAATTCAGGTTTTTGAAGGTACAATCATCAAAATTCAGCACGGTGGTATTCAGAAGTCATTTACAGTAAGAAGATTATCTTACGGTATCGGCGTTGAAAGAACATTCCCTGTAAATTCACCCAAAATCGCTAAGATTGAAGTGGTAAGAAAGGGTAAAGTAAGAAGAGCACGTCTCTACTACTTAAGAGATAGAGTTGGTAAAGCCGCTAAGGTTCGCGAAAGACTCTAATATCTATATTGTTTTAGTAAATAGTAATGGCAGGGGTAAAGTTTATTACCCTTGCCATTTAAACTATTAAAGGTGTGATAACGTGAAAGAAAATAAAATTTTTGACCAGCAGAATATTGAAAATACAAACGAAGAATATGACGAACTCTCTTTTGATTATGCCGATGTTGAAAATGTGCCAACAGAGGTAGAAGAACCCAAAAAAAGCTGGGCACAGGAGCTTTATGAATGGGTATCATCTATTGCTGTTGCAGTAGTTTTGGCACTTGTTGTAAACACGTTTTTCTTTTCTCTTGTTCAGGTTGACGGACAGTCTATGGTGCCCACACTTAATCACGGCGAGAGATTGGTAGTAAGAAAGATAGCCTATGAGCCAAAGGCAAAGGACATCGTTATTATCAAATCGGGAGTTTTGGATAAATATATTGTAAAAAGAGTTATTGCTCTTCCCGGAGAGGAAATTTCTTTTGATACAGGTCTTAACGTTTTAATAAACGGAGAGAAAATAGAAGAACCCTATATTGCAGCGCTCCAGATGTCAACAGGTGGTCTTTACAGATTTCCTATGACAGTACCAAAGGAGGGAGAGGTAGCAAGTCTTGACCTTATCATTGCTGAAATGCAGCTGAATCTGGGAAGCGGTGAGGTAGAGATTACACAGGCGGCTGATGGTCTTTATATAACAGGCAGCGAGCTTGTTGAAGATGGCAAATTCACAGAGGGAAAAACAACCTACAAGCAGGATTGTTACTTTGTAATGGGCGACAACCGTAATGGGTCTTCTGACAGCAGAACGTTGGGGCTTATTCCAAACGAGGAAATTATCGGCGAGGCAGTTTTTCGCTTTATGCCCTTTGATAAAATAGGAACAATTAAATGACCATAACGGCAAAGTGGAAACGCTTTGCCGTTTTGTACAAAAGGAATGAACGCTATGAACATACAATGGTTTCCCGGTCATATGACCAAAACCCGCAGACAAATTGAAGAAAAGCTAAAGCTCATTGATGTGGTAGTTGAGATTTTAGACGCAAGAATACCCCTGTCGTCAAAAAATCCCGACATTGAAAAAATCACACAGGGCAAGCCCAGAATAGTAGTGCTCAATAAATCTGACCTTGCAGATGATGTCATAACAAAAAAATGGGTAGAATACTATAAAAACAATGGCATTATGTGCTGTATTGCCGACAGTGAAAAGGGCAAGGGTGTAGCAGAATCCATTAATCTGGTAAAACAGGTTATGGCAGAAAAAATCGTCCAAAATGCAGACAAGGGAATGAACAGAGCAATTAAGATTTTAGTTGCAGGTGTTCCTAATGCAGGTAAATCCTCATATATCAACCGATTAGCAGGTCGTGCCAGCGCAACGGTAGGCGACCGTCCAGGTGTAACACGCGGTCAGCAGTGGATAAGACTAAAAAACGGAATAGAGCTATTAGACACCCCCGGAATTTTGTGGCCGAAATTCGAGGATGAGCGTGTGGGCGAGCATCTTGCTTTCACAGGTGCGGTAAAGGACGAAATTATGGATGTTGAACTCCTTGCCTGTAAGCTGGCAGAGTTTTTAAATGAAAACTACAAAGAACTCCTTTGTGCCCGTTATAAATTAGAGAACACAGAGGGTATGCAGGGGTTTGAACTGGTGGAATATATCGGAAGAAGGCGCGGCTTTGTAATTTCAGGTGGAGAGATAGATTTCTTACGTGCGTCAAACATATTGCTTGATGAATTTCGCTCTTGTAAAATCGGCAGAATAAGTATAGAAAAACCGGAGGAATCATTATGAGCCTGCACCAGTTTGACTTAGATAAAATAAAAGAAAAAAATATAAAAGTCTTAGCAGGTGTTGATGAGGCGGGTAGAGGTCCCTTAGCAGGCCCTGTTTGCGCTGCTGCGGTAGTGTTGCCTCCCGACTTTTATATGGAGGAAATCAACGACTCTAAAAAACTAACTGAAAAAAAACGTGAAAAACTCTACGACGTTATAATTGAAAATGCTCTTAGCTATTCTATACAGTTTGCTGATGTTGAATATATCGAAAAGAACAATATCCTACAGGCAACCTTCTATGCTATGAAAAAGGCGGTAGAGGGACTTAATGTTACTCCTGACTATGTTTTAATTGACGGCAACCGCACACAGGGAATAAACCTTCCCACAGAGTGTGTTATTGGTGGCGATGCCAAGAGCCAATCTATTGCTGCAGCGTCAATTTTGGCCAAAGTAACCAGAGACCGGTATTGCTTAGAGGTACTTGATAAAAAATACCCTGAATATTGTTTTTCTAAGCACAAGGGCTACGGCACAAAGCTTCACACAGAAAAACTTTTGGAATTTGGCCCTTGCCCTGAACATAGAATGTCTTTTTTAGGCAAAATTTTAGGTGGTAAGAAATGATGTTTAACAGCGGAAAGGCAGGGGAGACAGCAGCTGCCAAACACCTGAAGAAAAACGGCTATAAGATACTTGCGCGCAATTACAGAAAAACCTACGGCGAGATTGATATTGTGGCACAAAAGGGCGAAAACATCGCTTTCGTTGAGGTAAAAACTCGAAAAAGCGATTCCTTTGGTACACCTGCTGAGTTTGTAACGGCACAAAAGCAGAAAAAACTGATAAAAGCAGCATATACTTATATACAAGAGCATAATCTTGACGCGGCGTTTACATTTGACATTGTTGAGGTGTATATTGACGGTAGAAAAGTAAAAGAAATAAATCATATCAAAAATGCGTTTTATGTATAGTATCACAAGAAACTTTTTAAATAACGGATTATAGTTGCAAAAATAGGAAAAATAGTGTAAAATACAGATATACAAAAATATAGAAGGAGAATATTGATGAGTAAAATTTCACTTGATTATTCAAAATTATGCGGTTTTGTAACAGATGATGAAATTAAATCAATGGAGGAACGTGTTGCCACAGCTCATAAGACACTAACAGAGGGCACAGGCGAGGGCAATGACTTTTTAGGCTGGCTTGCACTTCCTTTTGATTATGATAAAGAAGAATTTACAAGAATTAAGGCAGCAGCTGAAAAAATTAAGTCAGACTCAGAAATTTTAGTAGTTATCGGTATCGGTGGCTCATACTTAGGTGCTAAGGCTGCTATTGATATGTTATCGAATAACTTCTATAACTTACTTTCTGCCGAGGATAGAAAAACACCTCAGATTCTTTTTGCAGGTAATTCTATCAGCGGCTCATATCTTGCACAGCTGGTCAACTATGTAAAGGACAAGGACTTTTCAGTAAACGTAATTTCAAAATCAGGCACAACCACAGAGCCTGCCATTGCTTTTCGTGTGTTTAAGCAGCTTTTAGAAGAAAAATATGGCAAAGATGAAGCAAAGAACAGAATTTATGCAACAACAGATAAAGCACGTGGTGCATTAAAGAATTTATCAGACGAAGAGGGTTATGAAACCTTCGTTGTTCCTGATGACGTTGGCGGCAGATTTTCAGTTTTAACCGCTGTTGGTTTACTTCCTATAGCGGTATCAGGTGCTGATGTTGACAAACTTATGGAGGGTGCACAGTCAGCTGCCAAGGCTTATGAGACCTGCGATATTTATAACAACGACTGCTATATGTATGCAGCTATTAGAAATATATTGTTAGAAAAAGGCAAGTCTACTGAAATTATGGTTAACTATGAGCCAAGACTCCATTACTTTGCTGAGTGGTGGAAACAGCTCTACGGCGAAAGCGAAGGTAAAGACGGCAAGGGTATTTTCCCGGCTAGCGTTGATTTTTCAACAGACCTTCACTCAATGGGACAGTACATTCAGGACGGCAGACGAGTTCTTTTTGAAACAGTTTTGAATATTGAAAATGCTGGCGACGATTTAATTATTGAAGCAACTCCTGACAATATCGACGGTCTTAACTTCTTAGCAGGCAAAACAATGAGCTTTGTAAATAATAAGGCGTTTTTAGGAACACTCCTTGCTCACAATGACGGTGGAGTTCCCAATATGATTATAAATATCCCCGAAATCAATGAATACTATTTAGGTCAGCTTATTTTCTTCTTTGAAAAGGCTTGCGGTATTTCAGGATATATTTTAGGTGTTAATCCCTTTAATCAGCCCGGTGTTGAAGCGTATAAGAAAAATATGTTTGCGCTCCTTGGTAAACCCGGCTTTGAAGCGGAAAAAGAAGCACTTGAAAAAAGACTCTAATTATGGTATAATTACGAGGATTATATTTCCCTTGGAGGTACGACAATGCAGTTTAAAAGCACAAGAGATAAAAACGTGGCGGTAACGTCTGCTATGGCAATAAAGACAGGACTTTCCCCCGACGGTGGTCTGTTTTTGCCTGAGACTATTCCGCACGTTGACTTAAATACAGTTGAAAGTTTAACATCTATGTCTTATAACGAAAGAGCTAAGAAAATCTTAGGACTTTTCTTAACAGACTTTACAGATGAAGAGCTTACAGATTGCGTTAACCGCGCATATAACCGTGAAAAGTTTGAAACAGATGAGATTGCGCCTGTTTATAAAACAACAACAGACACATACTTTTTAGAGCTTTGGCATGGTCCTACCTGTGCGTTTAAGGATATGGCTTTACAGATTTTGCCACATCTTTTGTCAAAGTCTATCAAAAAGACAGGCGAAACAAAAGAGGTAGTAATCTTGGTTGCCACATCAGGCGATACAGGCAAGGCAGCCTTAGAGGGTTTCAAAGATGTTGACGGCACAAGAATAATAGTATTCTATCCTGCAGAAGGCGTAAGCGACATCCAGAAACGCCAGATGATTACACAGGAGGGTAACAACGTAGACGTTGCGGCAGTAGTGGGTAACTTTGATGATGCTCAGAGTGGCGTTAAGAAGATTTTTACCGATACAGAGTACAGCGATATGTTAGCAAGAAATAACTTTATGTTATCAAGCGCAAACTCCATCAATTGGGGAAGATTAGTTCCACAGATAGTTTACTATTTCTCAGCTTATGCCAACCTTTTAAAGAATAACGAAATCGAGCTTGGCGACAAAATCAACTTTGTTGTTCCCACAGGAAACTTTGGTAACATCTTAGCGGGTTACTACGCTAAAGAAATGGGACTTCCTGTAAATAAGCTTATCTGTGCTTCTAATGAAAACAATGTTTTAACAGATTTCATAGAAACAGGCGTGTACGATAAAAACCGCCAGTTTAAGACAACAATTTCTCCCTCTATGGATATTCTTATTTCAAGCAACTTAGAGCGTCTCTTGTTTATTACAACAGACAGTGATGATAAGTTAGTTGCGACTTGGATGGATGAACTAAAAAATGAGGGTAAATACGAAGTAACAGAATCAGTTAAGGCAAAGATAAAAGAAACATTCGTTGCAGGCTGCTGCTCAGATGTTGAAACTTTGGCAGAAATCAAAAAAGTCGAAGCAGAAACAAGCTACGTTATGGATACACATACCGCAGTTGCAAAGAAAGTTTACGAAGACTACAAAAAAGCTACAGGCGACGAAACCAAGACAGTTATCGTATCAACTGCAAGCCCCTTTAAGTTTGCTGACAGCGTGCTTTCTGCTATTAAGGAAAATGTAACATCAACAAATGAATTTGAAATGTTGGCAGAACTCTCAGATGCTGCAAATGCGGCTATTCCCAAGCCTTTGGCAAGCTTAGAATCAAAGCCTGTAATATTCACTACAACCTGTGAAAAAGAAGAAATGTACGACGTAGTAAGTCAGATGTTAAATCTTGCTTAGGAGGAAAGAATGGACTGGATTAAATTATCAATTTCAACAACAACTGAAGGTATAGAGGCGGTCTGTGCAGTTTTAATGGAGCAGGGCGTAACAGGTGTTGAAATTGACGACAGTACAGATTTTCATAACTTTTTGGAAAACAATCGTGATAAGTGGGATTATGTGGATGAAGAACTGTTAAAAGCCCACGAATCAGGCTCTTATGTAAGCTTTTATGTGACAGACGACACCGAGGGAAAAGAAACTGTATCCTTGGTCAAAGACGCTCTTGCTGTTTTAAAGTCACAGGCAGAAAATAATGAGTTTGGTACGTTGGAGTTATCTGGCACCAATATGAAGGAAGAGGACTGGTCCGAAAACTGGAAGCAGTACTTTAAACCTTTAAATGTTGGCGACAAGATTTTGATTTTGCCTGAATGGGAAACATTGGACACACCCACAGACAGAACTGTATTTACTGTGAACCCTGGTATGAGCTTTGGTACAGGTGCTCATCATACAACGCAGCTTTGCATAAAAGCTATGGAAAAGCACTTAGAAAACGGTATGACTGTTTTGGACCTTGGCTGTGGAAGTGGTATTTTATCAATTATTTCTCTGCTTTTGGGAGCGGATCATGCCACAGCAGTTGACATTGATGAAAATGCAGTAAAAATAGCGGTAGAAAATGCACAAAAGAACAATATAGACTTATCAAAATACCGCACAATGGCAGGTAATGTTACTTGCGATAAGGAATTATTTGCAAAAATTTCCGACAGAAAGTACGATATAGTTTTAGCTAATATCGTAGCTGATGTTATTATCGGTATAAAGGATATTGTTCCTGCCTTTTTAAAGGATGGCGGTATTTTTATCACATCGGGTATCATTGAGGAAAGACTTGATGATGTAGTATCTGCATATAATGAAACCGATTTTACTCCCATATCCGAAGAACATCAGGGCGGTTGGGCATCATTAGTATATAAAAAATAAAACATAACTCCCGAATTTATTCGGGAGTTGTTTTGAATAGGAGAAAAAAATGAAAAGAGCAAGCGGAGTGCTGATGCACATATCATCATTATACGGGGAATATGGAATAGGAAGCTTCGGTCGTGAGGCTATGGATTTCATAGACTTTTTAAAGAGTTGCGGATTTTCTTACTGGCAGACCTTGCCTTTTTGTATGGTAGACGAGTGCAACTCTCCATATAAATCATATTCAGCCTTTGGCGGAAATCCCTATTTTGTGGATTTACCCACGTTATATGATGAAGGTCTTATAACCAAAGAAGAGCTGGATAGCTCACGTCAGCAGACGCCATATTCTGCTGAATATGTGCGCCTTTATCACACAAGATGCGACCTTTTAATAGAAGCTTCCAAAAGAGCAACAAACAAAGCAGAAATAGAAGAATTTATTGATAACAACAAGTACCTGTCTGATTTTTGTAAATTTATGGCACTAAAGCATAAAAACAATCAGGCGCCGTGGTACGAATGGACAGATGAAAAGTTTGACGAAAAAATCTTTTTTGGCTGGAAATTTATTCAGTTTAAATTCTTTACCCAATGGGCAAAAATCAAAAAATACGCAAACGAAAATGGCATTAAAATTATAGGCGATATTCCTATATATGTATCACAGGATAGCGCTGATGTGTGGGCAAATAAGGAGCAATTTTTGCTTGATCAAAGAAATAATCCCACCCATGTTGCAGGTGTTCCACCTGATTATTTCTGTCCTGATGGACAGCTCTGGGGAAATCCTTTGTATGACTGGGACAAAATGAAAGAATCCGACTACCGTTGGTGGCAGGACAGAATTAAGCATAACTTTTTAATGTTTGACGGAGTTCGCATCGACCACTTCAGGGCGTTAGAGTCTTATTGGGCGGTGCCTACAGACGAAGAAACTGCAAAATTCGGCAAATGGTGCAAAGGTCCGGGAATGGATTTAATCCACAAAATCAACGAAATCTGCGGCGATAATTTTGTTATTGCAGAGGATTTGGGCCATATAACAAAAGAAGTAGAGCAGTTGGTTTTAGACAGTGGTTTTCCGGGAATGAGAGTTTTCCAATTTGCTTTTATGAATAATGAAAACAATCCACATTTACCCCATAACTACATCAATAACTCCATTGCCTACACAGGCACTCACGATAATAACACGCTTTTAGGGTACCTGTGGGAATTAGACGAATGGACAAAGAAGAAAATGCTTGAATACTGCGGTTATGTCAGCTCCGACTGGGAAAGAGGGTATGACTCCGTGCTTCGTACAATGTTTTCAAGCAACGCTGGATTGGTGGTACTTCCCATACAGGATTTATTGGGATATGGCTCGGATACACGCCTAAATATCCCAGGCAAAGCAGACGGCAACTGGCAATATAGAGTGACCAAAGAACAGATAAATTCCATTGACAAGAATAAGTTCAGGCGCTTTAATGAATTATATCATCGTATGTAATAAAAAGGAGTTAGCATGAACAGAACCATTCTTCATTGCGACTGCAACGGCTTTTATGCCTCGGTCGAATGTGCTCTTGATCCACAATTAAAGAATGTTCCCATGGCTGTAGGCGGATCTGCCGAAGACAGACAAGGAATTATCCTTGCCAAAAACGAGCTTGCTAAAAAATATAACATAAAGACGGCAGAAACCCTCTGGCAGGCGCGCAGAAAATGTCCTGAGCTTGTTATTGTACCGCCACACCACGATTTGTATGAGCAGTATTCCAAAAGAGTAAATGACATCTATAAGGAGTACACAGATTTAGTTGAACCCTTTGGAATTGATGAATCTTGGCTTGATGTAACAGCGAGCCGTGCTCTTTTTGGGGACGGAGAAACAATAGCAAATCTCCTACGTGAGCGTATCAAAAAGGAAATAGGCATAACTATTTCTGTCGGTGTGAGCTTTAATAAAGTTTTTGCCAAACTTGGCAGCGACTACAAAAAGCCAGATGCCACAACAGTTATCACAAGAGAAAATTTTAAAGAAATAGTTTATCCTTTGCCTGTTACAGATTTGCTTTTTGCCGGTAGGAAAACAGCTGTACAGTTAGAAAAAATAGGTATAAAAACAATTGGAGATTTAGCAAATACAGATAGAGAATTTGTCTGCAAAACTCTTGGAAAAAACGGCGAAATGTTAGTGGAGTACGCAAGAGGAGAGGACATATCCCCTGTAAAATCTGTAACCGACGAAACAGAGATAAAATCAGTAGGAAACGGGCTGACCTTCAAACAGGATTTGGTGGGAGAAGAACAGATAAAGCGTGGCATACACGTAATTACAGAAAGTGTAGCCACAAGAATGAAACGCCACGGTGTAAAGTGCCGTACCTTGCGTGTGCAGATAAAGGGTACTGACTTTAAAACTATATCCCGCCAACGTGGACTTGATACCCCCACAAACTTAGAAAAGACAATACGTGATGTTGCGTATGAGCTTTTGTGTGAGGTTTGGGATTTAAAGAAGCCTGTTCGTGCACTCTCGATAGCGGGAGCTAATCTTATCCATGACAATAGCGGTACGCAGATTTCTCTTTTAGACGAAGACGTATCCGACGAAAAACGAGAAAACTTAGAAGAAACCATTAGGTCACTTCGTAAGCGCTACGGCTTTAACAGTGTAAAGACGGCAGATGTTTTAGACAGAGAAGTGAATATGTCCGAAACCCACATAAGATCCCAGCGACGAAAAGACAATAAATAAAGACTACCGATATTGGTAGTCTTTATTTATTATATAATGTTGAGCAAACCTATAAGCCGGGTTCTGTATTAGATGATTATCTGTCTAGGCTATATATTACTATATAGCTCAAGCCACCGCCAGATACAGGCACATCGGGCAGATTAAGCCTGCATAAGCCAATACGGTGTTGCTTCGAGTGGGGTTTACATAGCCGCTGCGTCGCCGTAGCGCTGGTGAGCTCTTACCTCACCTTTCCACCATCGCCAAAATTGGCAGTCTATTTCTGTTGCACTGTCCTTAGAGTCGCCTCCACCGGGAGTTGCCCGGCACCCTTGCCCTATGAAGCCCGGACTTTCCTCGTGAGAATATCTCCCGCAATCATCTGGCTTACTCAACGAAAAATATTGTAACATTTAAAAGTTGTTTTGTCAACAAAATAACACTTGATAGAATAAACTATTATACTAATCCATTACTCTTCTGCTTCGCTTAAAAAATGTGTTATATAGTAACTTGAATTCATAGCCAACTGATTATTGAATTCCTCGTAACCCATTTCCTCAATCAAAGTCTTTTTATTTGAGAAGAGGTTAGTGCCCAGTCCCAAACGATTACCGGGAATTTCTACACCCATTGCAGCCAGCGTAGTGGGGAACAGGTCAACCGCACAGAACTGTCTGTTCTTGTAGTTTTCGCCTGTAACTGCTGAATTGATAAAGCAGTTGTATACGTGTTGTTCATATTCCGGGTCAACGTTTCTTGTAATATATTCTGAGTCCATTGTAAGGTGGTCGCCTACGATTACAACTGTTGTATTTTTATAAAAGCTCTGGCGTCTTAACCAGTTCATAAACATATTAACCTGCTTGCTTGCACATGACATAACGTTTTCGTACTGCTCGTCAAAAGTTTCGCCGCAAAGCTCACACTTATAGCCTGCAACGTGGTGTGTGTCAACTGTCAGCATAGAAAAAGCAAAGGGCTGCTCCTGTGCTGCAATTTTTACCAATTCGCGTTTTGCATATTTAAAGAGATATTCGTCCTCCATACCCCACCAAACGTAGTAATTTTCAGGAACAATGCCATCTTCGCGAGCTGTGTTCAGGTCATAAATCTTATCGACACCGTGAGTTTCATAATACACGTCACGGTTAGCAAAGGATTTATCGGAACCGACCATTAATGCTTGGTAGTAGCCGTTTTGGCTTAAAATGTCGGTTAAGTTTGTGACACCTGGCAGGAAGCTGTCAGTGCCGTAAGCGTTACGCTCAAAAATACCGGGAGCCTTAAGGGGAATACCTGCTGTGTGTGCCGTCATAGCGGCAACTGTCCAGGTCATACCTGTAGGGGTTACAAAGCCGCCCACACCCTCGTTGTGAGAAAAGTTTACATACTGCTTTGCAAGCTTTGTCAATTCGGGGGTGGTGTTGTGCTCAAGCGCTCCGCCTTCTTCCTTGGACTGGAAGGTGGTTTCCATAGACTCTAAGAAAATATAAATAAGATTTCTCTTTTTCTCTGGGAACTGCAAAT
The DNA here is from genome assembly GCA_045545755.1 of Congzhengia sp. GTDB lineage: Bacteria > Bacillota > Clostridia > UBA1381 > UBA9506 > Congzhengia. Next base: position 11,955 of record JAZQBQ010000019.1, read on the forward strand.
TCACAGTATCGGGGTCAACATATTTTTCTGTGAAAATAGTTGACTGGTGTGTAAGGCTGTAAAGGTAGTCAAAAAGCTTTACACTTGTGCCGGCAGTGATAAGCAAAATAACAGATAACACCAAAGAGATGATCTTTGCCATTTTTTTCTTTATGGGAAGAGCTTTGATTTTTCTTCCTTTAATAGGAATAAAGAAATCTTTCTTGTGATTCCAGAAAAGAACGAAGCCAATACCTAAAAAGCAAATTACGGCAGGGAGTATTGCTCCTAAAATAAACTGCCACACAAGACCTGCCTGCACACCTTTCAAATCAGAAAAAAGTGTATAAATTACAGAGTCAAAACCAGTGTCGCCATAGGTTCTTAAATACCATCGTGCTGCAAAAAAAGCCACAAGTGCGACGAATAAAAGCACCAGACAAATAATTAGTGATGCCAAACCTTTCTTTTTTGTTACGGGTGTTGTTTCTGTATTTAAAATCTTAGATGTTTCCATCAAAAAACTCCTTCTTATTTAAGTTCATCCAAAGAGATATTATAATATAAACGTAGAAAAATGTCAAGACAACGAATAAATTACCATATATACTATTTTATGCATTAAAAGATATAATTGAAAAATAAATAAAAAAACTCTTGACAAACACAAAAAATGATAGTATAATTA